>JAQTMA010000050.1:0-7268 GCA_028714615.1 Anaerolineaceae bacterium
ACAATACTTCACCTATTCGATAACCAAAGTGGAGAACCACAAAATCATGGATACCGGCTTGTACAAAACCATCCGGCATCCCGCATATCTTGGACAATTCATCATTTTCCTTGGAATCTCAATTTCAATCTCAAATTGGTTATCAATTCTGGTCATGATGATCCCGATTACGCTTGGATATCTCTACCGGATAAAGGTAGAGGAAAGATTTATGATGGAGCAACTCGGAGTAGATTACTTGAATTATCAAGAACGGACAAAACGAATCATCCCAATGCTCTATTAAATATGCGCTGTGCCTAACCAGGCGTGCAGTGGATAACAGTCTTATCATCTTTGACAAGCTGCACGTCCAGCGGCGCACCGGTGCGGTCGCCCGCGCGCGCGAGCTGGGCTTGCTGTAGCCGGACCGACCGTTTCACGGCAAAGCCCTTTCGTGGACTGCCCCCAAGTTTTAGATTTCCCCCTCCCCAGCCAGACTAAAACAATACCCCCAAACAATACTTAAGCATCTATCCGTCCATCCCGTGCGGTCGCTATACTCCCTTTATCTACAAGAGGTGGATCAGGATGCGCTGCATGGCTTGCTCAAAAAAGTGGGTGATTTAGGATTGGCATTGGTCTCGGTCAGGAGCGGTCAGACGTCAAATCGTAAATGAGTGTAAGCGTCTTGTTTACGCCAAAAATAAATCAAAGCAAGGAGAAATAATGAATCCGACCAAAGAAAGGTCCCATGGGACAAACAGAAAGACCGCTGTGATTGTTGGAATTCTATTCATCATTGGGACGGTTTCCGGTATCCTAAGTAATGGTGTGATCGCCTCGATCAAGGCAGGATCGACGTATCCACTCAATGTATCTGCAAGTCAACCCCAATGGATTATCGGAACACTCCTCATCTTGCTGATGGGATATCCCCTCGCCATGATCCCGGTGCTGTTGTACCCAATCTTTAAAAAGCACAATGAAGTCCTGGCGTTCGGGGCAATCCTGTTCAGGGGAATACTTGAAGCAGCATTATATACAGCCATGGTGATCAGCATGCTCCTGCTGTTGACCGTTAGCGAGATCTATGGAAAGACTGGAGCAACAGATGTATCCAATCTTCAAACACTGGGGGCTATGCTCACCGCCTCTGGAGATTGGATTTCCCAGATACTGAGTCTCGTTTTCAGCGTCGGTACGCTGATGATCTGCGCCTTGTTTTATCAAACCAGGCTCGTTCCTCGGTGGCTGTCAGGGTGGGGTTTTATTGGCGGAGTATTGTACTTCTTTGCCAACTTTGCAAGCTTGTTTAGTCCGCAGCATATAGCTCCATCAATCGATTCGGGGATAGGGCTCTTAATGATCCCACTTGCCATTCAAGAAATGGTCTTTGCCATCTGGTTGATCGTGAAGGGATTCAATCCATCTGCGATTGCTTCCGGGGCTGTAAAAACAGAGACGAACAATCTTTTGAGCGCGGTATAGAACTGCAATTTAGGGGAGAGGGAGGGCAGAAGCCCCCTCCTCTCCCCGCTCAGCTACATGGTAATGCTCATGGAATAGTCATTACTATTTATGGCCTGGAGGGATGCGTGCGACAAAGTTTTACATTGGTCCTGATGACTTCATTAGACGGGCTCATTAACGAAAGTCGAGAGGAATTTTTTTATGATTGACTGGTTTGTAATTCATCCTTGGTTAACAGGCGTTGCCACTTTCTTTTTGATGTGGGGCGATTGGTTGCTCACCATCCTGCAAGAACGGGAGCGTCATCTCCACTACGGCGACCATTATCAAAGCTATCCAATTAACACGATCGAGGGGAGTCCGCTGTACCAGTCATCGGTCAAAGCGAGGCGGATTGCTGAACCCAGGCACCTCATTCCTGCGTTAATCCTTAGTGTGCTTGTGGCATATGCGCTTGTCTGGATTCCTGAGAATTTTCAGGTGGCATTTATCGGATACGTCTGGGGACTCTTTCTGATTGTGGATACAACCCATCTTGGTAATCTCATCGGATACCGCGCCGGGCGCCGTGGTCTGCATGGTAAGCAATTTTTGCACTTGCGCACCGGCTATCTCATTCAAATGGGGCGCTATCTGGCCCTCACTGCATTTCTCAGCTTGCTTGCGGTTTGTTCCGCATCCCCCTTTGTTGTGGGGGTTGCCATCGCTGGCATGACGTCCACCATTAGACAGTTACTGTGGCTGCGAAGAATACCGGCTATCGACGCGGCTGATGCTCCACCTGTTACCTAGATACAACTGTCGAGATATGGAAATGCCGCTAACCTCGATTTGTTCGGTTCCCAATAGAAGACTCTCAACTCCTGAGAGCGGAGAGCACTTCAACGATTCGTTGGTGTCAATATCCCTAAAAACCGGTGACACCAGGAGAAAAACAATGGCATACAAAGAAAGAATTAATTCGACCCAAAAGATCGCAAGACTGGTGGAACTCACAAGGAGCGGTAAGGTTTTAGTCGTGACGCTGCTCTTCCGTTTACTCTTTGGAGGGTATCTGATAGGAATGGATCAATACCGCTTTAATGATGTTGAAAGCGCGTTGACAGTCCTGTTGATATATGGCTTGATTGGCCTCTTCGCAACCCGGTTCATATCAGGCAGAAGAGATGGACTCTTAGGCTTAATAGGTCTTGATGCCATTTTCATGATATTTCAATCTGTGTTTACAATCCTTACTTTAAGTCAAGTCGTAGACCCAGGATTGCATGACCCACTGGTCAATTGGTGGGCAACGTGGTTGATGAGTCTATTCTCCGTGATGACAATCATATTCTCCCTTAGATCTCTCAGAGAAACCAACTTCTCCCGCGCACACATTCCAAAATCTCCGATTAACTCTTGAAACAATATAGTATCAACCCTAAAGGTGATTAATGATGAAAATGAAAGCGATTGTATAGGAAAAATACGGCTCCCCCGATGTTCTTCAGCTCAAGGAGATGAGACTTTGAATTCACCTGAACGGAAGTCAAACAACTTTATCGTCCGTAGGCCGCTGTTGGCCTATTTTGTGCTCAGCTACACGTTCTTCTGGGGATTTCTTGTCCTGATCATCGGCATTCTGGGTATGTTGCGGTTACAGCCGGATGCATTGCCAGCATGGGCGATGCCGATCATTGGTATTTTAGGTTCTTGGATGCCAAATCTCGCTGCCGTGACCGTGACAAGTGTTCTCGCAGGCCGTGAAGGCATCCGGCAACTGCTCGGCAAATTCTTCGCAACTCGAATAGCCGTTCGTTGGTATTTAATTGCGCTGTTCCCTTTTCCATTGGCTTTTGTTGCGGCGGGTCTCTATCGGTTAGCCGGAGGAGCCGCCCCAGGAAATATGGGTTTATCCGTAGGTTTTTGGGCCGGCTTGATTATTCTCAACCTGTTGCAAGGTGCAACCGGTGAAGAAGCTGGCTGGCGGGGCTTTGCCCTCCCTCGTCTCCAAGAGACCCATGGGCCGGTTAAGGCAAGTCTGATTTTGGGGCTCATATGGAATTTCTGGCATTTGCCCCTATGGCTCCTCAGTGAATATTCCGGTCTAGACTTACTGATCTATGTTCTCGCCTTTAGCGTGAGCATTATTTCACTGACATTCTTGATCACCTGGATATCCAGAAAAACACCCAATAGCCTTATTCCAATCGTGATTACTCACTTTTCCTTCAATGCCAGTCTGAACCTTGTGGATGCACGTGGGTTGGGCTTCGGGCCGACACTGTCTTTGTTGGCCATAACGGCGGGGATCTATCTGGTGATCGCAATCCTTGTTTGGAGTGTGAGTGGATGGTCTACACAAAAAAACGCAGGGCAATGGAGCCCCGGGAAACCGACCGCGTTCGTGGATGAAAACGGAAGTCCGGCGGCAGGCAGCATTTCGGGGAAATCCTTATGAAAGCAATCGTGTATACAGAATATGGCCAACCCGAGGTCCTTCAACTCAAAGAGATAGAAAAACCTGCACCCAAGGAAAATGAAGTATTCGTCAAAATTCACGCCACCACCGTCACCATCGGTGACACGATCATGCGCAGTCTCAACTTGCCCGTCCATGGCTGGCAGAAGGTCATTGGGCGGATGATTTTAGGCTGGAACAAGCCCAGGCATTCCACCCTGGGCATGGAACTGGCCGGGGAAATCGAAGCCATCGGCAGGAATGTGACCCGCTTCAAGACTGGCGACCCGATTTTTGCATCGACTTTCGGGGTGAATTTCGGCGGACATGCCGAATACAAATGTCTGCCTGAAGACGGAGTGCTGGCGCTCAAACCAGCCAACCTTAGCTATACCGAAGCCGCTGCAGTTCCTGGTGGAGGGATGACAGCATTGCACTGTCTCAGAAAAGGAAAGATCCGGAGCGGACAAAAAGTTCTGATTTATGGCGCTTCTGGAGCGGTCGGGACTTTTGCGGTACAGCTTGCCAGGCACCACTTCGGAGCAGAAGTGACCGGAGTGTGCAGCACCACGAATTTGGAATTGGTGAAGTCGCTGGGCGCCGATCAGGTCCTTGATTACACCCAGGAGGATTTTACCCGAAGCGGCGAGACCTACGACGTTATTTTTGACGCGGTTGGCAAGCTTTCATCGTCACAAGGTAAAAAGGCTCTAAAGAAAACGGGCATCTATCTAAACGTTCATTCTGCTTCAGATGGCACTGATAAGATTGAAAATTTAATCTTGCTCAAAGAGCTGATTGAGGTGGGGAAGATAAAAGCGGTCATTGATAGATGCTATCCGCTTGGACAGATCGTCGAGGCGCACCGGTATGTCGAACAAGGGCACAAAAAGGGAAATGTGGTCATCACTTTGGAGCATAGCGACAAATCGCACCTAATGCCGGCTAGCGGGTCTAGATTTGGCGCTTATGCAGAGTACAAATGTCTGTCCGAAGATGGGGTGGTGGTAATTAAACCAGCCAACATGACCGATGAGGAAGTTGCCGCCGAACATATTGTTGGGTTTACCAAATGTCCATACTAAATCAAAAATAAAGGGCTAACTTGATGACAACAAATGCTGAGAATAAGCTAAGTTTGAAATTCATGTTACTGTTCATTCCAGTCGCATATGCTTCATATCTTTTCCACGAATTTGGACATTGGATTATTGGAGAGGTTTTAGGAAACAATATGGTCTATAGCCTAAATAATGTATGGCCTCAAAGCGGACACTTTATTGATGCAAGTCATAAGGTATATAGTAGTATTGGTGGCCCTGCATTTACAATACTTTTATCACTGCTTTTTTTATTGATTATCGAAAAATATAAAACCATGTATGCCTATCCCGTTGTGTTTTTTCAAATGTTTATTCGATTTTTTTCACTCGTTTTTGGTGGATTCGGGCAACAGGATGAAGCGGGAATATCAGCAATTCTCGGACTGGGAAAGTATACTGTTGCAATAATTGTACTGTTAATATTATTCCTGATAGTGTTGAGAGCAAGCTATTTACTAAGAATAAATTTGAAGAAAAACAGTTATATTTTTACGATGAGTACCTTGTGCGATCTTTTGGTCATTGGAACGTCTAGAATGATCTCATAATCAGAAAGTAAGCAAATTCTATCAAAAATCAACTATCGCATCCAGCAGGATCAAGTTCAAATTCAAAGGGAAAAAATGAAAAAGATCTTACCATTTATAATCGTATTGTTGGCACTGACAGCCTGCACAGCATTCCAGGTCCAGACACTTGTAACTACTGGGACGGACATGCCTCAGGCGGGGATGCCAAATCCCGCCTCGCTCTATTGCACGCAAAATGGGAACAAACTCGAAATCCGCACTGCAGCCGATGGCAGCCAATCCGGGATCTGTGTCTTTCCAGGTGGCAGCACCTGTGACGAGTGGGCTTATTACCGGGGAGAGTGTGGTGCCACAGCACAAGCAAGCCCTACTCCCGCTATGACCATTGAGGCAACCACTGAAGCAAGTGGTGGTGTCACCGAAGAACATGCCTCAGGCGGTTACATGCCACCAAGTACCACGGAAGAGGTTACTGATTGGTGGGGAGTCATCAAGAGTACGAAGTCCGGCGCGCAATATGATGATTACTTCGAACGCCAGGACTTGGGGCAGATCAGCTACTTTGGCATCGCGTCAATCGACCCGGCCGTGCAAACGCAAATCAAGGATCTCCGCGACAGTAGCAAGATCGTTCATCTTTATGGCACCTTATTTTCCAATGTCGTGGATTACAACGGCTCGCAGATCCAAGTGGATCGTATCGAGGTTGAAAAGTAAACCAATTTGATATCCAGATATCTGAGGTGGCTGCCGTGCCAGTGCTTGCTCTGCTTCGACAAGGCGACCTGACGGCAGCCACACATCTCGCGCGGACGCAGGATCTTCTCAAGGAGAGGTATGTCTGGTAAATTCAACCCAACCACTGATCCAAGTCAACCCACTGTCTACCAAATCAGGATCAAGGGACATCTAGATTCGCATTGGACAAACTGGTTTGAGGGCTTGACCATTACCCTGGAAGACAATGGAGATACGCATTTAACCGGCCCGGTGGTCGATCAGGCCGCACTACATGGGTTGCTCAAAAAAGTGCGTGATTTAGGTCTGCCATTGGTCTCGGTCAGTATTGTTGAACCCAACCAGGCGGATGTGTCGACCGTCGAATAGTAGCTGATCGTTATAGGATTCACTATGCAATTTATTATTTGGGATGTTCTCCGGAGGAACGAAAAGACAGATTGAAAGCGAGCCTTTCACAACTGAAGCAAAACCAATAAGAAAACAAATCCGTAGAATGTCATTTCGCAATATAATTGAGGGGAATAAAGGACCTAAGTAAAAAGTAATTTCATGTAAGGATTAAATTCCAAGGACTTAAAATTACAACCGAATATTTGAGATCTTCTTGCCGCTTCCGATCATTTAACCAGGAGGTTTGTTTATGCTTACCAAATATGCAAAACAACCTTCTCACCACCTCGGGTGAGAAGGTTGTAAAAACGAAAAGCCATGATGAAAACGGAAATGAGCATTACGACTTTCTAAATTACTACGTAGATGATATTGTCGGCGATCTGGATGATACAAGACATCACCGGCCAACCGGTTTCGTTCCTCAATAAAAGTCTTCCACTGATACTGAACGGCGGGCAGTGATATGCCCGCCGTTCTTGTTTGTCTAAAGCTTGGTTGTTCTTGAAGCTGTACTCAAGGTGTACAAAAAGCTATTTAAACCACTTGACCCCCAGATGTGGGGGTCATCGAGTATCCAAACCGCTATATCTAGTGCCCCCGCGGCGACTC
>JAQTMA010000050.1:7368-21666 GCA_028714615.1 Anaerolineaceae bacterium
GAATATCATCCCCTGGTGGGGACGCCGAACCTAGGCTGATTCAAACAAAGCAGCCCACGCGCGGTGGGCCAATCTACAATCAGCAATCGAAAATCGACAATCCTGAGTGCCCCCGCGGCGACTCGAATATCATCCCCTGGTGGGGACGCCGAACCTAGGCTGATTCAAACAAAGCAGCCCACGCGCGGTGGGCCAATCTACAATCAGCAATCGAAAATCGACAATCCTGAGTGCCCCCGCGGCGACTCGAACGCCGAACCTATTGCTCCGCAAATAAAGGGTTACCCCTGTTTTGCGTTTTTTGTCTCCATGCAGGCCTTGGAATTCGGGGTTTTCCTCTTTTTACCCCATTAATTCCAATAATTTTTGGGGCTAAGCTGTACTCAAGCTGTACGGTCAAAGAGATGATTGACTTTTTTGGCCGCTGCCATTTGCGCCCCTTGCATCAGATGGCCATAGATTTGGGCGGTGGTGCGGAAATCCGCGTGGCCGACAATGGCCTGGACATCTTTAACCGGCACCCCTTGCGCCAATGCGTAGGAGACAAAGAAATGCCGCAGGGAGTGAATGGTCGTCTCCGGGGGCAGCCCGGCTTGGGCGGCCATCTTTTTAAAGTGCCGCAAAATATTGCGGGGGGAAAAAGGGGTGCCTTTAGAAGTACAGAAAACCCATTCGGATTCAACATTCTGGTGAAGCTTGTGGTCGATCAGCACGCTTTGGGTAAATTCCGGTAGAGCCACCAGCCTGCGGGACGCCTCGGTTTTGGGTTCAGCCCAGACGGTTTTGCCTTTGATATTGACGATAATCCCCTTGATATACAGCAGGCCGTTGACCAGGTCCACGTTTTGCCACTTTAAGCCCAACGCCTCACCCCGGCGCAGCCCCGTGGACAGGAAAACCACATATAAGGGGTAGAGGCGGTCTTCTTTTAAAAGGGACAGAAAATAATTGGCCTGCTGTTGGGTCAAGGGTTCGACCGGCTTTCGGTCCACTTTCGGATATGAGACCACCTCGGCAATATTGGTGGCTACCAAATTCCATTTCTTGGCTTGACCCAGAAGCTGCTTGACGATGGTATGGATATATTTCACCGTCCGTTTGGAATAGCCCTCCCGGCTTTTTACCGCCAGTAAGTTTTGCAGGTGGGAAGGGGTCAGCTTCACCAGCCGGACCTCTCCCAAGTAGGGCTTAATGTGCTTTCGGATAATAACGGATTGGCAGTAATAGGTGGTTTCCCGGACCTGGTAGCGGACCACCTCTTCCATCCACTTATCCAAAAACTCGCCCACCGTCACCTGGTTGTTGGCGACCAGGACCCCGTTTTTATATGCCGTCCGCTGCTGCAACACCCAGTCTTTGACTTCAGTTTGCGTTTTGGCGTATTTGGTCTGTTTACTACCATTGGGAAGGGTGATTTCTCCGACCCAGATTTTTTTGTCATCCCGGTAAAAAATCGTGCCTTCTCCATGTCCGCGCCGTTTGGCCACATCCCACCTACCTATCTGTTAGCGACTCTGTACCAATACTGTCTAAATTTGAATAATTGTAGCACGCCTTATAACCCTGGGTTTTCTCACGCTTGCCTGCGCTTCTGATGGTATCAGCCACCCCTTCCGGTCAAGGACTAAGCAAGGCCCATTGCATGGGCTCCTTGACCTCCAAGGGGCCTGGCTAAGGTTTTTCTGGTAAGCGGGCAAGCATTAGTTGACCTGCTAGAATATGGAAAGGGGGTGAGCATATGACCGTGACCGTTTTACCAACCTATAAAGGCTATACCGTTGATGTCCGGCTGCAGGAATTTCGCAGGGCCATTTACGGCCAGACCCTGGAGTTTATTGCCTTCAATAGTCCCAAAGGGCGGAAACTGCTGGATGAAATATCTAGGATGGCTCCGGAACTATTGAACGTTGTCTTTGAAATTGGGTCATAACGAAATAGTGAGCACAAAGGGCTGGGGAACCCCCGGCCCTTTTTTATGCTTCCTTTTTTTCTTGAAAATATAAGGTTCCTTCACCGTGCCCCCGTCTTTTGGCCACACCTCACCTACCTACCAGTTATCCGTGCTTCACCAATATTGCAATTATTACTATACTCAATAGCAAAGCCATCATTACGTACCAGATCCACACCAGTATTTTGGGGCAGCCGAAAATTCCGAGGGCTTTCTCAGCGGCTTCTTGCCGACCCGCTCCCTGGCGTTTGGCGCCCAGAAACTTGTGGAGCAGGTAGATGAGGCCGGAGAGCCCATTCATCTTCCTTACTTTATCACTTCCAAATATCGGATAATCTCTATCTCCACTTCGGATGGACAAACCCAGATATAATATTATTTATTCTGGTAATGGTTGAAAACATTGATAGGTGAGCAAAATAATGGTTGGGGATTTCGGCCCAGCCGCTATTGATAGAGACTGGTAACTTTCAGTAGCCAAGATTCAAGGATAAGCTATCCACAATTTTCTCGGTCGGTACGAGGGGAGTTAAAAATGGCCGATTTCCGGACCCATCCAGTCTTTCTCCGGTTGACTACCTCTCAAGAAGCGAATTTCCTTGGTACTTGGGTGATTGATGATGTCCCCAATTCAGGGCGATCAAGATTGGAATATGTAGTGGAGGAAATGGATGCCTGCCCGCCAGACCAGATAGACTCAATTCTCGCTACTTGCCAATTTTTGACTGATTACCCCTTTCCAGAATTGGAAATGGTGGATGACGCCCAGAGGCCACGTTTTGCCTTAGCTATGGCTCAGGCAGGTCTCCTTACTCGTATCCGTAGTGAGAATAAAAATGCCGGACTCATTTCCGCACTAGCTGTTCTCTTTGGTACCGAATATCGGATTGATCTTGATGAATCAGTTTTGATAACCGAGATCCCAACACTTTACGGGATCGGCAGGATTGAACGCCCCCGGTTTCGTTGGGCCGATCCTAAAGACCGGTTCATGATCTGTCCGGAACTAGCGAAAATGGCAAGCCTAAGTCTTACTGCCCGGCGACTGTTTATCAACTTGGGTTATTACAAAAATTACGATACTGGGGCTTGGATAAGGGTAGGCCAACTTGGCATCCCTGAAAGCCTTCAATCCATTATTACCGAGCTCTGCGAGGTAGGAATAATCGATTCTTGCCCAGGTCCGTCCGCAAAACTTACCCGGTATACGATCGAAAGGCTTCAGACTTTAGCAGAAGAAGTTGGGATAAAGTATCCCCCAAAGCGAAAGAATGATCTAATTGCAACGCTAATCGAACAGTGTGCCACGGAAACTCTGGAACGAACAATCAGTGATTGGGAAAAAGACCTTGACCTGCAATGGGACACCGACGGGAAAAAATACGAATTCCATTTCAAGGTTACCAATTACAAAGGCCTGCGATACTTTTTGTATCAAGAGATCAATCGATTGAAAGCCTATCTACAATATATTGCTCCGTTGCCTGTTCTATTTCACTCACTATATAAACCATCAATCCCTAAGGCTGTGGAAGTTGTCCAAAATTCACCATCTTCCCTTTCATATTACCTTCAAACCAAGACTGATCCTCACCAACAAACTCCATCCCCATTTGAGGAAGATATCCGAAGATTACGCCCGGGTGACTTGAAATCCATCAAGCGATTGTGGGATAAAAACTGCCAGGCTATTTTGGAAAAAGTAATTCGAAGTGAAGTAACCCCGGAACAAGTTCGAGCGAAATCTTTTTATGAGGTTATTCGGTATTTCGAAAAAACGGGAAGCCTGCAAGAGTACCGGTTGGCTACTCAGAAAGAAGGATTTGAGCATAATTGGCGAGCGGTGCTAAACATCTTTATATCGACAAAATTACGAAATCACAAATACTACCAGCTTCTTCCCAAGGAATTCACCTGTCCGGGATGCGGGGTGAATTTCTTGGAATGGTCCGTTCCCCTCCGATATGCCATGTTGGTGCAAATGAATATCCAATTTTGTGCGGGCTGCTATGGCTATATTTTCGACCACTACCGAAAAGCCAATAACGCCTACACCCAATCACTCACAGATAAGGAAATGCTAGAAAGGCTGTTTCAGCTCTCGGCAGTTCTGGAGATGATCCCGACAAAAACATTTATGAATCCAACCACACGGCTCAATCACCTGCCTATCCATCTCCCCGATTTACCGACCGAGAAACAAATTGCGGTGGGGAAGGCTTTGATTCAAATGCCGGCTTATAGCCTTTACGTGACACGGTTTGGCGATTGGATGACCGCGCTTGTCCAATCAGGGGTGCTCGCGGACGGTCATCAGGTAATGTCCAGGGGAATTCGCTGCATTGCCAAGGACGGTCACGTCTGTTTATCCTTGGGTGAAAAGGCTATCGACGACTGGTTGCTGGCTCATGGAATTCCGCACGAAAAGGAAATCCTGTACCCATTCGATTCGGCTTATAACCCCGGCGGCCAATTCCGGATGGATTGGAGAGTGGGAGACATCTTTATTGAATATGCCGGGATGATGACTGAACCCGACTATCGCAAGAAAATGGATTGGAAGGTTAATTTCTGTGCCCGTAATAATTATCGCCTTATATTACTTGAGCCAAAAGATTTGGAATACCTTGGGAAGAAGCTGGGTTTTCTAGTTGATACGGTTACCAATCAATCAGTTTGATATTTGCGGAGAGTAAATATGCCTGGTGGACGCTTACGAAATCCCCGTTTTGGAGATACAGACGAAAAAATAGCTGAAGCGATCTTGAGCTTCATTGCATTTACAACTTCTGTTCCACGAGAGGAAGACGTGGGACATGATTTTGTGTGTGCTCTGATCGAACACGAAGATGCTATTCTAAAAGCTGGATTGCCATTTACGGTACAAGTTAAGAGTATTAGCCAGCTGGAAACCTTTATTTATGAAAAGCCCTATGAGTGCAACTGGCTCGAGAACCAGGAATTACCTTTTTTTATTGGATTAGTAGATCGTGCCAAATTGCGAATCGATCTCTATTCAACCTGGAATATTCATAACAGCTATTTGTGGAAGAAAGCTGAATCATATACTCTATTCCCTGGTGAGATAGATGCCGATCCTAGTCTACCCTTTCCTAGGGAGGAACCGGATTGTCGAAAACACCAGACAATCCCGCTTGGAAAGCCTGTATTAAGCATCACGATGCAGGAGGTGGTTGATAATGAAAAAGTGGACCAATATCGGATTATGTTACGGGAGTGGGTAGCTCTAGAAAGAGAGAATATTTTAAGGAAAGGCTTGTCTCTCAAATGGATTCATGGACCATCACATTATCAAACAAACCAATCCCTGTTGGGACCCGATGTTAGCTATCAAGATACAACCTATTGGAATCCAGTAGATCTCTCAACAGGTTTGCTTACCTTTGCTCAATCTGCAACTTCTTTACGAAATATGATGAACGGGATAATAGTCCCTGAAGAGTACCGTGATCAATGGGAATCGAGAGTAAATGCGCTAGAACACAGCATTTTTGCTTTCTGGGACGATCTTCCAGGTTTAGCAAGAGGCGCTTTGCAAGAAGCACTAGGCCAGGAGCAAATAGAGAATAAACTACAAGCGGCTAGAGCTGATTATGAGTTACGGAAGAAATTGCAAGATTAAGGGATATTTCTACCTGAAACCGAAAATAGCCTATGTTTACTAAGTTCGTCAAACCACCCCGACTGCGCCCTAACCTTACCGGAGGCGGCCGGGGCGGGTAAGTTAGGACGGAAAACGCCGTGGTTTGACGTACTAGCTTCCGGGTGCTAGAGTGGAGCGATGGGGGAGACGACATTACGCCAGGCACTCACCGAATATGTGGGGGTGCATCTGGCCGCCAAGAACTATGCCGCCCGGACGCGGGTGGAATATGCACATGATCTAGAAGAGTTGGCAGCGTTTCTGGAAGCGGGGGGAATTCATCCGATAGGCGAAATAAATGTCACTCAGCTGGAGCGCCATCTGGCCAATTTAGACAAGCAAGGGTTAGCCGGATCCACCCGGAAACGCAAAGCAATTGCTTTCCGATCCTTTTTATTCTTTCTCTTCTGGAACCGATATATCAGTTATGGTATTTTCCACAAGTAACTTGCCGTTTCCGGAGCAGCCTATCCCTAGGATTTTGACCCAATCAGAATATCAGAGGCTTTTACAGGTTTGCTCAGAAAACACCCGGGATAAGGCGATCATTACATTGCTTTTACAGAACGGTATTCGCTAATCAGAGCTCACCCGGTTAGCCCTGCCAAATATCCATCTTCCGGAGGCAATCGATATTCTGGGCAACGGCAGTCGGAAGGGGATGATAATACCGCTCAATGCGAAGGCGGGTGAGGTTCTACAAGATTACGTTCCTAGCCGCCCGGATTCGGGTAGCTTTTCCTTGTTCCTGAACCGCCAGGGAAAATCGCTAGGGATAGGGGTGTAGAAAAAATCATCACCCAATACTTTCGCCTGGCGAGCATATTCGGCGCGTCAGTACATAGCCTCTTGCACACGTTCACCGTTCAATGTATTGCCAATGGAACAAACCTAAAAACCGTTCAAGAGGTGATGCGCCGCCAAGATATCCGGACCACCGAAGCATATATTCCGTTTAATCATTTAAGTCCAATTACCCCCAGCCTTCTCAATAGGTTGTAGGTATTCGAGAAATTTTTCAATATTTGTCGCCGCAACGATAACTTGCGTTTCATCCGAATGGTTTTGGGTTAAATCAACGAGCAAATGCATGATGGCTTCATATTGGTGTGATTCCATCATTTGTTGCTGCGGCTCATCAACAATTAATAGACCAGGGTGGGCCGTATCATATTTTGGAGGTTCTACTTTTAATGCTAGGAGAGCATAGTGAAAGCCTAAAACGGAAATTGCCAAATCGAAACCGGTTAAAGCTTTGGTTGGCGCTTGTTCGTTTATGAGCGGTAGGAATTCTGAGCTGTCCCAAGACGCCGATTTGAATTGGATAGAGGCAGTCCTTCTCATAAAACCGTTGAAATGAGATAAGAATGCCTCAATTCTTTCACCAGACCTTCCTCTCATGGATTGAAGGTCTTTTAATTTTGTTTGGAATTTTTCCCGCTCTTCGCGGAGGATGGGTAACGACTCATCTTGCAGTTTTATGGTATATCGTCGTTGTTTCTCCTCCATATCGAGTTCGGACATTGCCTGTAAGGTTTGTGTTTTTCGTGCATGGATGAGGCTCAAATCCTCCATTAGTGGGGAAACATACGTCGCGGTTTGTTGAGTCAGCTGGCTTTGGAGCCATCCGATCCTAGTTTTTTGTGCTTGAAGTTCTTTTGTCAAAGAATCGATCCGAGTTTGGTAATGACCTAGAAGCTGGCCAGTTTCCTGGACCGCCTTTTTAGCATCGTCGAGGGCTTTTTTCAATGCCCCAGAATCAAATTGATGTTCTTTCTCAAGGGTCGACCGCAAAGCATGCAATCCCCATCGAGTTCTTGGTTCCGCATGACCGGTGTTATCGGCTGAAGGCAACGCGGGCACCGGGAAAAGGTAAAAGTGGAAAGGATAGATTGGGAGGATGTATGTCTTTCAACCCTGTCTGCTTCCGCTTCAAGAAGGGATTTCAGCTCGGATTTTTCCAAAGACTGCTTCCTCAGTACAGCCAGCTCATTCTCAACTACATCGGCCCGTTTTCGTGATTCGATCAATTCATTCCGCAGACTCTGGTATTCATCTCCCCGGTAGTTCGCTACAACTGTTTTTTGCGAGGCTGCCTGTTCAATCGTTTGGCGCAATCCGTTCTCCTGTTCAAGAAATTTATCCGGGAGACTTTTTAGACCTGTACGACGATTTTCGATTTCGATGAGGCTCCCGATTTGAAAATCCGATAACAGTCTTTCAATCCCCCGAATTTCCTCAGTCAGCCGTTGAATTTTGTTCTCAGCAGTACGGATTTCTTCTTCGATATCGGCGATTTCCTGTGTCGTGAGCCCAAGCATCAATTTAACGACTTCTTTTCTGGGCTCAGGGTACATCTGGGCGAGGATGTCTGTATAGCTAAAATCACGGTCGATCACGAAGGATCGTGCCAGATCATTAAAACTCAGCAGAGTCCTGGATTGATTGCGGTCGTAATAGACTTTTGGAAGGCCAAGGATCTCTAAGAAGAACTCCCCAAGATCTCGTGGGTTCAAGTTGCGCTCAGGTTGGCCTTCAATAAGAACTGGAAAGGTTCCAGATGAATGTTCAAATCCTCGGGACATAACAATATGTTGACCGTTGGCCATTAACTCCAGTTGTAACCGTTTGGTGGAATTCATGATTTCATTATCGATACGGCTGTGGCTCCCCCCCATGGCATATCGGATTAATCGTAGTAGGACCGTGCGCTCGGTTTGCGTCCGATCGCCGATGATATTAAAACCGGGGCTAAAATCGATTTGTTCTACTTTTTCCTCATGGTCCCATCGAAAAGACAGCAATCGAATTTGGGGGTGAAGGGAAGAGCCGGACAAAACCTCATTTTGCATCTGCTCCCTCAATTTCTGCGCCCAATGGCTTATCCACTACCGCGGTGAAGTAGTGATAGATAAAATTTTTGATCGTAGAACCGGCAGATTTTCCAAAAAGCACGTAAACTAGGCGGCATCTTTCTATAATTTCCTCAAATTCTGGGCCCACCAATTCAGATACTGCTGCTTCCCCTTTTGGGGTAATCTGGAAAACGTCGCCTTTTTTGTTATGGTGGAAGATTTTTATCAAATCCTTGGCGACGAGGAGGGCAAAGATGTCATAATACTTGGCATCCCACGGGCCGTATTTATAGCGTATCATCCGAGATTCTGGCTGAACCGATAAAACCAGGTTGGTTTTTACTCCTTTGATACGGGCAGCCTCAGCCAGGTAGGTAGGATACCGAACCAAGAAATCCATTTTGGCCAACTTGGTTCTGCCCTCGATTAACTTTTTTTGTGGATCACCCGCAAAATAAATCAAAAGCAAAAGCCTGACTGCATGGTAAGCCAGACTATCATCACTATCGGGAATTTCCCGCGGATGCCGGATTTGAATAGTGAGTGTGTCCGGAACACTCTCCCAGATTTGATTTCCATTTTGGTCTTCAAGAGGGGTCATCAGGCCACCAGATCGGCTTCGCAGATCGCCAACATATCAAAGAAAACCCCTTCCGCAAAATGGGGGTTGAGAAGCTCGTTGTTACCCACCTTTGACCAGGTATTACCTAAACTGAATAGGGAACTTCGCAATTCTCTCCATAATAGGGCGCCAGTAAGGTCGGGGTGTGAGGCTTGAAAACTTTCCCAGAAAACGGCAATCTCATCTTTATAATTCCGCCAGTCAGTGGAGGATAAATCCAATTCAAACTTAACTTGCCTGGCGTCCATCCGAGTTTGCAAGGCATAAATGAGATAGTCATTTTTATCTAGTTTTCCCCTGATAAGCTTGGAGTGAGTATCAACAATGGTTATTTGGTTTTCAGCTAGTAACTGCTCTTTTTCTAATATCTGGCGGATGGTTTCACGAGCTTGCCCGGCTGTAATTGTTTTTACCGAGCGCGGCTGTTTTGGCTCATTACATGCCATCCAGACAATTTTATATAGGGCACCATACGCCGCATCAGCAATTGATGCGGAGATGTCAACTCCCCAAATTCGGAAGACGGTAGCGGCCGTCAGCCGTTGATTCTCTGATTCAATCGCGTCAGGATGAGGCATATCCAGACAAAATTTGAGGATGGGCAGTCCCGATTGGACCAGTGCCAGATCTATCTCTGGCAGTAGTTGGCTAAAGTAAGGCAGATACTCTCCCAAACTTGTTTCCCAGTCCGGATCGCGCTCTCCATTGGGGCGATCCAAGAGCGCGATTAAATTAGCCAAGGAATGATCGCCGATTAGAGATGGCCGGCCATGACTGAAAATTACCAGCAACCCGACATCTTTGAATTCGGCCTTTTTAATGAGTTTGCCAATCGGATCGATTAAAGAAGCAATGGTTAAGGTATCAGCTACCTCACGCTTTTTGACCTGGCATAGATGATGAGCCCCATTTACTTTCAATTCAGTGAAATCCTCGTGGAATTCACAAATTATTTCACTGGTCTCATGGCCTTGAATCATTTCCAGACATTGACGGGTAATACAATGGCTTTGAAAGTCAAAGCCAAAAAAAGCTTCACTTCCTTGATCATCTTTTGGTGCTATATTGATTATCTTGGAGCCCTTCATCTTGCCCCTTACCTTCAATCCAATTGAATTTCCCGGAGGTCATTCCACCCAGAATGGACATTGCACTTTATTGGTCCATGACGGTTTAGCTGTAATTTCCCCCTAAAATGTGTGGTCTTCCAGGAATAGACTGATCGCTGAACGGGTTATTTCCACCAGCTTACCCGGTTTATTCTTCATGCATGTAGATAATAATTGAGGTTATTAAAGAATATAATGAATCTCACAAAGTGCTAGTATCAAAAATCACTACCTGGTTGGATAAAAGGCTTGTAACTACCCTACCATGTAGGGAATCAAGTTCCGATTACTTCTTTTCTGGATTTCCAGGCCTTGACACTCGTAAGGATGTGTTGGTAAATCGCATCGGCGTCTTGAAATCCGTTGGGGTTGAAGCCCAGCCTGATGGGGTTGGATCGTTGAAATTCAAAGCTTCCGGTCCGAAAGTTATGTTATCCAGGTGCATAATCTTGACAAAAAATCGTGCAGGAAGATGGTTAATTTTGATAACAACCAAAAATACTAGCCTCGCAGTCAACACGATAACCAGGACGTTTATGATAGGAAGGGATTTATAGGGGTGGAATGGGGATCGAAGGTGGGAGCTCATGAATGATGTTCGCCAACCCCCTTATGTTCGTCGAATTCAAGAAACTAAGTATTTGAAAATGAGATACTAACCACCCAATTTTGGTCAAACCCTTGTTGATGGGACAATACTAACGGCTCGCAGCATGGTAATGTGTCCATCCATACTCATTATTGTGGTTGGTATGCGACGGAAGGATTTTTCACCATGCTTCATTACCTGTTAGCCATTCCATTGTTTAGGATCGATAGGAGGTATAAAACGGCGACGTAGGATCCACGCGGTTTTGCTCCAACCACTTATAGAGATCCTTTTCTCGGATCCGTACGTTCCGCCCGATTTTGATGTGCGGGATTATTCCGGTTTGGACCAATAAATACACTTTACTCTTGGAGAGCTTTAAGTATTCAGCCACCTCTGGGATCGTCATAATCTGGTCTTGCATGTCTACCTCAACTTTCCGATTCAAAAGTATTTTCCTTCCACTCATAAGTGGGACAATCTATTACTTTTTCAATAGAAGGATCGCATTTTTGATTGATAAAGTAGAGAGGACGCAGATCCTCTCTACCTCGGGAATAACTTTCATAGGCTGATCATTTTCAATGAGTCACCATTTACACCTCCATTCCTCTGAACATCAACCAGCAAAGGATTGTGTCAGAGTCAATCTCCCATTTCCCGTCAAACGGCCAGGTGGCTATATACTCCCATTTGAACTGCTGGTAGTGGTCGCGGGCTTGAAAATCACCCCCGTAGAGCTGCTTCTTTTTGGGATGCTCCTCTAGGACGTCGCAGAGGATCGAGAGGGCCAAGTCCGCCGGACCCGAGCCTCCGTATCCCCAGGCAAACCCGGTCGGGCTGTGCAGGATGACGTGGTGCAGCGGCCGACAGCGGCCTGTTTCCAAGATAACCTTGACCTTGCCCGGTGGTTCTCCCCGATAGATTCTTTTATCAATCACCCTTGCCTCCTTTCGTTTCTCTCTGATTTGCGGGTGGGTAGATTGGGTCTTTCCTCCCGTTCTTCTTCGTTCTCTAACCTGTTCGGCCCAGGACCCGACAGGAAGCGCACTGCTGCGGCATTGACCTCAAAGGCACACGCTGCCGAACCATCCGGTCGCTTGAATTCTCGGGGACCGCCGGTTTCCGGGTCGGCGATAAGCCGTCCTTCCACCAGGACGCTGTTTCCCTTATGCAGATAGAGCTGGCACTGCTCGGCGGTCTTGCTCCAGGCGGTGACACGAAACCAGGTGGTCTCCTGCCTCGGCTTTCCCTCCTCATCGGTAGTGTAAAAGTTTGTGGCTACAGAAAAGTGGGTTACAAATTGCCCGGAGGGCGTGTACCGAAGCTCGGGGTCGTGACCCAGACGGCCAACCAAAATGATCGTGTGATAGGACATATTTGAACTCCCATTGAATTCGATCTCCATACCGATATTCACGTGTTCGTATAAAAACCGAACAGCCTGGATGTGCTTGCAGAGCAGACCCAAGCGGTCATGACGGGCGAGGAAATCTGGGCAGTTGCAGCTCCATTCATCCTCGATCCGCTGTATCGTGTAATGACGATCCCGGTTTTTCACGATCCAGACACCTTCTTGCAGGAACAGCACGCTCACCTTGCCGAGCCGAATAGCGGCTTCGGCGCTTGCCCGGCGTTCCTCTTGTAAATGGTCTTTCAAGGATGGTTTTCTATTTGTCATTCTTCTGATCCTGTACCTCCTACCTCAGAAACGAATACGGATTGGACAGCCAACGTTTAGACACCGGCCAACGTTTGAGGCTGCCGGAGAAAATCACTCTCTCGAGGGCAGCACACCCAAACAGCCTCTCCCTTGCTTTGGTTGCTTGAGTCTGCTGTCCAAATGGAGATATACCGAAATTAAGGGCTACGTATACCGGGTAGCCCGAATGTTTTTGGATCTATTCAATTTCATGACATGCAACTTGGAGTTGTTTCGTGTTATGTGGCGATCCAGGCATAGACCTTCTCTCTATGAATAGGAGATTTGCCTAATCGCTCATTGTCAAAGAACAAAAAATCTTGTTGAAACCAGTCGAACATTCAGCCTGTACCCACCCTGGGGGTCACGGAGATCTTCAAACCCGTCTCATCAGGGATGAGGGTTCACATCCCCACCCTGCGAGAACCAGCGGGTTGGTTCATAATCCGGCGAGCTACCACCTCGGTTGTGGCTCGCGGGGCATGCAGCGCTCCGAGATCGAGGGTGGGAGGAAAAGAAACCTCCGCTCCCCGGGCATCTTTCAAGAAATCCACCAGGGTCTCGATATAATCCCGGCTCTGGATAAATCCGTGGACCCGGACATGGAACCCCTTTTCGACGCTGACCGGGCCTCCCAGGTAAGCCCTCGGCACGCGGACGGTCACATAATCGGCTGTCTCCTGGCCATCGAGGATGGGCTTGGGGGGAATATCCGGGTCGCGGTAACAGACCAACCGGAAGAACAAATCATCGGCATATTTCCACGATTTCACTACAATGCCTTCTAAGACCACTTCATTGAGCATGTGCTCTCCTTTTCCCACCTGGATTTCAACAAAATGGCCGGCAGGCTCCATTCCAGAGGGAGCAACCGGCCAACGATTAAACAACACGATTAACGACTGAATATTAACTTTGGAATCGATCAGGTTTTAGGGACTCACTTCACCTCGCAAAGGCCCGAATTTCGGCAGTGCCAGCTTCCGTCACGATGATGGGCGGTAAAAAGCTGGGAAATAGCGGGGACACATCTGCGCTGACCTGGACCCCTACCTGGGCGTTGCCGTCCATCACCGTGATCCCGGTGACGGCTGCCTGGATCCCAAATCGGGTCAAAGTGGCGTTGTTCAAACTGGCGAAATATTGGGCGTTGGTCCAGGTCTTGCCCGTTGGGACCAGGTTGCCGCTGGCTTCAAACTGCTGCGGATCGATCTCCGCAGCGGCTGCCAGCGCGGCTGCGTCCGCGGCTTTCCCCACCTCGGCCTTAGCGTAGAAATAGCGCCCAAGCTCCATCGACAGCGCCATTATGGGGATTAGCACCAGCCCGAAGAAGACCGCCCAGAAAGTCATCGAATAAGCTCGGCCGTCCTTCAATAGCCTATTGCCGACCAGCGCTCGTAAGCTATGAGATCCAAATCTAACATCGAAGATCTTCAATCTGCAATCCTCCTACCATCCCTCCTGCCGGAAGGTAGCTTGGGCGGAGACATTGAACTCACCCGGCAACCCCGGCGCCAGCTTGCCTAGGAAACTGGGGATCTTCCCGGACACGCGGACCGTCAGGATGCTCCCTGCTATCCCACCGGGAGAGAGGACAGCCACGGCGGGGCTCTTGACGATCGGGTCCGACCCGATCGCGCTCTGGGCGGCACTCACCGCATAGCAGGCTCCGCACTGTTAAGCGACGCTGCCCATCCGAGCCCCCTGCCGGGCGGCTGCCTGTACCGCCTGGTGACCATATACCACCATTCCCAGGTTGATCGTCGCCAGCATCACCAAGATCGCGATGGGCAGGGTAATGGCGGC
>JAQTMA010000051.1:0-8227 GCA_028714615.1 Anaerolineaceae bacterium
CAGCTCAGCGTTTCTACAAGTCCAGATGGCCGACACTCGGGTCGGCCACTACATTACCAAGGAAGATTGGCGCCAAGAGCTAACCTCCCCTACGGGGTGCTCACCTGCCCAGACCGCACACCGTCCTGGCGGACTGTGCCAGGGGATGCTGGGTCGCAATGTCAAGGTAGAGCAAACGCCCCTTTGAGCTTGTCTCCTGGTTCCCCAGTCGGCCTAACAGTTTATCTGGTAGGCAGCACAAGGTTTTATCCCAGCAAATAGGCCATCACCCAACGGGTCGTGGCGAGCAACGCATCGGTATGGGTACGTTCGTAGCTGTGCGATGCGTCCACGCCGGGACCGATCAACGCCACGGCGACGTCGCCGCCCGCCCGCCAGAAAGCTTCGCCGTCCGATCCATAATACGGGTAGATATCTACTTGATAGGGGATATCGTTTTCTGCCGCCAGGCTGCGCAGGCGCTGGTTCAAACCGTGATGGTAAGGCCCGCCCGAATCCTTCACGCATAGGGTCGCGTGAAACTCATCAGAGGTCTGGCCTTCGCCCACCGCGGCCATATCTACGCACACCAAATCGGTCACCTCGGGGGGGATGCCCGTGGCTGCGCCGTGGCCCACCTCCTCATAATTGCTGAAAAGCAGGAGGGCTGACCTGGCTGGTATTAAACCTGCGGCGGTAATGGCTTTGACCGCTGCTACCAGGCAGGCCACACCCGCTTTATCATCCAGGTGACGTGAGCGCACGAACCCTTCGATGATTTCGACGCGCGGGTCGAAGGCCACGAAATCACCTACCTGAATCCCCAGTGCGCGCGTATCGCCGGCGCCGTGGGTCAGCGCATCCAGGCGCACCTCCATGGCGTCATCCTCGCGCTTGAGATCGCCTACCTGGGCTCCGTACACGTGGGTGGAGGCCTTAGAAAGCAACAGCGAACCGCGCACACTGCTCCCTGCGGCGGTGAAGACCGTGCAGCTCTCTCCTTCTACCGAATTCCACGCAAATCCACCGATCTTGCTCAGCCTCAAGCGCCCATTCGGTTTGATCTCTTTGACCATCGCTCCCAACGTATCGACGTGAGCCGTCAGAGCGCGCGGGTTGGAGGATACCTCCCCCGGCCAATGGGCGCTCAGGGCACCTTTCCGGGTGCGAGTCAGCTCGAGCGTGGGGAAGGCTTGCAGGGCGCTTTCAACCTGCTGGATGCCTGCCTCTGCAAATCCCGTCGGGCTGGGAGTATTGAGCAAGGATACCAGGAAATCGAGCAAGTAGGGGGTGTCGATGTCAGGGAGCGTCATGGGGTGCCTCATAAGGGATAGATGGGGGGAAAGAGCCCGGTTGCAGAAAGAGGCGGTGGGTTCTCACGGTTTATGTTGGTTAACCGCTTCTGGGTGGAATGCCCTCGAATGCCGCGATCTTCACTCGCCAATCTTCTGGGATCGGGATCGACCTCAAATGATGGTAATCGTAAGCGACCATGACCGTGTGCGCCTCGGCAAACACCTCTCCGCGATTAGCATCTTCCAGGCGGTATTGAAAGTCCAGGCTTTTGTTGCCCATGCGGATGACCCAAACGCAAGCCCGCACCGTTTGTCCCAACAAAATAGGGGTCCGGTAAGACACGTGGGCATCCGCAACAATCAAGCCTAAGGCCATAAAGTCATTCCCATCCCACAATCCCAACTCCTGCAAGTAAACCATACGGGCGTGCTCAATGAAGGTCAGGTAGCGAGCATTATTCACGTGGCCTTGTGCATCGATATCGCCATAACGAATAGGAATGAGCACCGAACATGGTTTTGTCATCTTTAAATTATACTATTTTCTCTTCATTTGGCCTACTTTTGTAATTAGCCCTGCAGAAGGTCATTAGAGATGGATGACCTCTGTCACTTGTAGTTCGACACAAGATCGAATAGACTATAAGTCGATAATTCTTATCCAATAATACCAAAAGAGGAATCAACAATGCAGATTACGCGTCAGGCCGACTATGCCCTTCGAGCGATGTTATACCTTGCACGGCTCGAACCCAATCAGCGCGCCGCAACCAGTCAAATTGCGGAAGACCAGCACATCCCGCCTTCGTTCCTTGCGAAGATCATCTCCCAGTTGTCCATCGCGGGCTTGATCCATACCTCACGTGGCGCTCGCGGTGGAGTTTCTCTCGCTCACACAGCCGGCGAGGTCTCCATTCTGGAAGTGGTCGAAGCGATCGATGGCCCCATCACTCTGAACGAATGCACCGAGGATGGCTCCGCGTGTCCTTTTACAGACGACTGTCCACTCCGCCCGCTGTGGTGCGATACGCAATCCGAACTGGTAACGCGCCTGCGCAACACCTCCTTCGCTGATTTTGTTACCAACAAAGTCGAAGCCGAACTCCAGATCGCTTAATCGAGTTCAAACCCGAAAAATGGTATAATATCTGCGTGGACGGTTACTCCACAGCGGAGGGGAAATGCCGAACGGCACACCCGTAAACCGTCATTATGTCGTCGTAACAAATGACGGAAGAGCTGTGATAGATTGGGGAACTTCCTTGTACCAGGACGTCTGTACTGGGGAATTTGTTGCGTGCGCTGAGCCAGAGATCAGCCACCAGGCCCAGAATGACGAGTTGGAAACCCTGAGACGTTCGGGGTACATCGAAACGTTCGACGAGTTCAATGTGTTTATTTATCCGCTCCCCGAACAAGGGCGTCGAACGCTAGAATAACCCACCCATCCATTGCATTAATCGGACACGATGGTTCTCTCCCCTCCCGGGATCGATATGGGAGGGGAGCTTGTTGAATCCCGGAGCGGTCCCATGATTTGGTTGGCTCACTATTTTGCAATGCGGGTTATTGCGATGTCGCCTGTCACCCTGCAAGTGACTGTCTGGAGCTGCCACGGGCCGAGGGCGCGTGCGTAGCCAACTGCGCTTCCAGATTGCACTCTTCCTGGCGATCCGTTTCGTCTTGCACACAGGCTACCGGATGCTCTATCCGTTCCTGGCTGTTTTTGCCCGTGGCATGGGAGTGGATCTGACCGCCATATCCCTGGCGCTGACTGCCCACAACGGCGCCGGGATATTCGGTCCTTTTCTCGCTTTTGTCGCCGATAGCCACGGGCGCAAAACAGGCATGCTGCTGGGCATGGGGATTTTCGCTCTCGGCGCCGGCATCGTATCTTTCCTGCCCACCTTTCCGGCATTTTTCGCGGCAATCGTGATGTTCTCGCTGGGGATCTCAGTCTTTTTGCCATCCATGCAAGCCTACCTGGGCGACCAAATCCCTTACGAGCGGCGCGGCTTTGCGCTGGCTCTGACCGAGTTGTCCTGGTCCACCGCATTTATCGCCGGGATGCCGCTGGTCGCTCTCTTGATCTCCACCTGGGGTTGGGTGGCGCCCTTTTTCCCGCTGGCCGTCCTGATGGTCGCCGGGCTGGCTGCTATGGCCTGGCTGCTGCCCAGCGACCGCCCGGAGCCCGGCTCGCCCAAGGCGGGCAGTGGTTGGCTGCGGGGTTTCCGCCAGGTATTGAGCTACAAGCCGGCGCTCGCCGGCCTAACTTTCGGGATACTGATGACCACCAGCAATGAAACAGTCAACCTGGTATTCGGCATTTGGATGGAGGAGAGCTTCAACCTGAAGATCGCAGCCCTGGGGATGGCATCCATGGTGATCGGAATCGCGGAGCTTTCCGGAGAGGGGCTATCAGGCGGGCTGGTTGACCGGCTGGGAAAAACGCGCGCAGTGCAGTTGGGACTCCTGTTGAACTGCCTGGCTGCTCTGCTCTTTCCTATTCTGGGTCACCAGCTAGTGGGCGCCCTGGTGGCTCTCTTTCTGTTCTACCTGACCTTCGAGTTCGAGATCGTGTGCAGCCTACCGTTGATGACCGAGGTGCTGCCCTCCGCCCGCGGGACGCTGATGGCCGCCAACGTGGCCGCCCTGGCTCTCGGGCGTTCTTTTGGCGCCCTGGTGGGTGCGCCACTTTACCAGCAGTGGGGCATCTACGCTAATGCTGTCTTCGCCATTGCTCTCAACCTGCTCGGTTTATGGGCGTTGAGCGGGGTTAAGGTGGCCCCACAACCGGTGGAAGAATAACCGCCGGATTCCCTTCTGACTCCAAACGTGGGATAATAAGCCCATGCTCATCCATTCCGCTTCTCAATTGCTCACCCTGACGGGGGGAGCGCAATGTGGAGACCACCTGGGCGAACTTGGACTGATTGAAAACGGAGCGGTCCTGGTGCGTGACGATACCATCATCGCCACAGGCCCCAGTGATGAGCTGCTCGCAGCCTACCCGGACGAACCCACGCTGAACGCAGCAGGAAACGTGGTGATGCCGGGTTTCGTCGATCCGCATACCCACCTGGTGTGGGCGGGAGATCGCGCAGGCGAGTTTGAATTGCGCTTGCAAGGAAAATCGTACCTGGAGATCATGGCCGGCGGGGGAGGCATCGCCGCTACCGTACGGGCTACCCGAGCCGCTTCCCTGGAAAGCCTGGAAGAACAAACCCGGGAACGGATGCACACCATGTTTCGGCACGGGACGACCACCGCTGAGGCCAAGACCGGTTATGCCCTGGAGACCAACGGCGAACTGCGCCTGTTGGAGGCCCTGGTAACCCTGGACGAAGAAGAGCCGCTCGAGCTGGTCCCCACGTTCCTGGGTGCACACGCCATCCCGACAGAATATCAAGATAATCCCCAGGCATATACATCCCTGGTTTACGAAGAGATGCTGCCAGCCTTACACGCCTGGTGGCAGACGCATGCCGAACTGCGCCCACTGCCGTTTGTGGATGTGTTTTGTGATACGTGCGCGTTTACCCTGGAGCAATCGCGGCGCATCCTGGAAACCGCGCTCGACCTGGGTTTCCCGCTCAAAATCCACACGGATGAGTTTGCCAACATTGGCGGCGCTCGTCTGGCAGTGGAATTGGGAGCAACGTCTGCCGACCACGTTGTCACACTCAGTCCGGAAGATATCGGGTTGTTAGCGGCCAGCCGCACGGTGGCCGTTTCACTGCCAGGCACCCCTTTTGGGCTGGCCGAGCCGCACTACAGCCCGGCGCGCGCCATCCTGAAAGCCGGCGGGCTGCTGGCTATTGCTACCGACCTAAACCCGGGGACAGCCTGGTGCGAATCAATGCAGTTCTCGATTGCCCTGGCCTGCCGTTATCTGCACCTGACACCTGCACAGGCCATCGCCGCCGCTACTATCAATGCCGCCGCCGCGATCGACCGCGCCGACCGGCTTGGCTCGCTCGAACCCGGTAAGCAAGCTGACCTGATCCTGCTAACCGTCCCGGATTATCGCCAATTGGGTTATCGCTTCGGGGTTAACCTGGTTAAAACGGTAATGAAAATGGGACGAGTCTACTCCCTGAGGTGACCTATGCAAGCTCTGACCGCGCTGGCTCCTGCTCCCTCTGGTATTGGCCAGGTGCTCCTGATTGTGGCCGTCCTGGCCGTCCTGTGGATCGTGCTCAAGTTCATCCTGAAGCTGGCCATGCGCGTGGTCGTATCAGGCTGTGTGATCATTCTAGTTGTCGGGCTGATATTATTTGCATTCCGTTATGTGAGGTAAACGAAGCGTATGCCCACCATTGAAGAGGCCCGCACCTGGTACAACCAGGCGGACCCCGTCCACGATTTTGACCACGTTCTACGGGTTTACCGGATGGCCGAGCGGCTAGCCCTTGCAGAGGGCGCCGACCTGGAGATCGTCCGAGCAGCCGCCTTGCTGCACGATGCCCAGGGCAGCGCACCCGGTGGTGAGAGCCAGGAACGCGCCAATCACCATCACACCTCAGCCGAATTTGCCCGCCAGGTGCTGTTGGCGGAAGGCTGGCCAGAAGACCGTATCACTGCCGTGCAGCACTGCATTCTCTCCCATCGTTTCCGCGATCCGTCCGAGCCGCCCGCTACCCTGGAGGCCAGGGTCCTGTTCGATGCCGATAAACTCGACGTGCTTGGCGCTATCGGGGTCACCCGCACCATTGCCTATGCGGTCTTGGATGGCCAGCCGGTTTACGCGGAGCCTTCATTACAATTCCTCCAAACCGGGGAAAAAGAGCGCGGCGAGCCGCACAGCTCGTACCACGAGTACATCTTCAAGCTATCCAAGATCAAAGAACGCCTGTATACCCCGACAGCCCGGCGCCTGGCCGGGGAGCGGGACCGTTACCTGGCCGGGTTTTACGAGCGCCTGAAAGCGGAGATGTGCGGTGAAAGCTAGTCTGCCCGAGGAGCCGCTGCCACCCCGTTTAATCGATTTGCAGTCCCTGGCCCGTGAGGCCGGATCTATTCTACGCGCCGGGTTTCGGCAGGCGCACCTCATCCGCTACAAAAGCCCGGTCGACCTGGTCACCGAAGTCGACCAACGCTCGGAGGACTTCCTGGTGAGTTTCATCCAGGCCCGTTTTCCGGACGATCCCATCATCACCGAAGAGAGCGGGAACCTGGCGGGGGGATCGGCCAACCGCTGGTATATCGACCCGCTGGACGGGACGATCAACTTCGCCCACGGCATCCCCTTTTATGCCGTCTCCTTGGCCTTCGCCGACCGGCAGGGAATGCGGTTGGCGGTCGTTTACGACCCCAACGCGGATGAGTGTTTTTCAGCCGAACGCGGTCAGGGCGCCTGGCTGGGAGATCAACCCATTTCCGTTTCCTCCACCCCCGATCTGTTGCACAGCCTGTTGGCCACCGGTTTCCCTTACGACCTGCTGACCAGCGCCGACAGCAACCTGGACCATTTTGGTCGCTTGTCGAAGTTGACCCAGGGTGTCCGCCGTCTGGGTTCCGCAGTGCTGGATTTGTGTTACGTGGCTTGTGGGCGGCTGGATGGTTACTGGGAGTTGAAGCTCAGCCCCTGGGACCTGGCAGCCGGCACGCTGATTGCCAGCGAAGCCGGCGCGCTGGTCACGGATACTTCGGGGAATGCGAACTTCTTGCGCCCCCCCTATGCCATTCTGGCAGCCAACCCGCACCTGCACCCGCTTATTCGAGAAGTCTTGCGGGAATCGCAACCGCAGGCAGAGTAAATCTGCCGGCCCGGTAGTCCGGCAAAAAGGCACCCATGACCGATTCTGACCAGCAAATCCGCCTGACCGAAACACCCAGCCCGATCACTACAAGCCTGCCCCTCGATCAAGTGATTGAAGGCGATTGCCTGGATGTGCTCGCAACGCTGCCCGAGGAATCGGTTGACCTGGTTTTCGCCGATCCTCCCTACAACCTGCAGTTAGCTCAGGAACTCTGGCGGCCGAATCAGACCCTGGTCGATGCGGTCGATGACGATTGGGATCACTTCGATAGCTTTGCCGAATACGACCACTTCAGTCGCTTGTGGCTCTCGGCTTGCCGGCGCGTACTTAAACCCACCGGGACGTTGTGGGTAATTGGCACTTATCATAATATTTTCCGGGTTGGCGCCGTCTTACAAGATTTGGGATATTGGATCTTGAACGATTTGGTCTGGCAGAAAGTCAACCCGATGCCCAACTTCCGCGGGGTGCGCTTCACCAACGCGCACGAAACCCTGATTTGGGCCCAGAAGGAACATGGCGCGCCATACACCTTCAACTACCAGGCCATGAAAGCCCTGAACGATGGCTTACAGATGCGCTCCGATTGGCACCTGCCCATCTGCTCGGGGAAAGAACGGCTGCGCGACGCCAATGGGCAAAAAGCCCATCCCACCCAGAAACCGGAGAGCCTGCTCTACCGCGTGCTGCTTTCCAGCAGCCAGTCCGGCGACGTGGTGCTCGACCCCTTCTTCGGCACCGGGACGACGGGGGCTATGGCTCGCCGCCTGCACCGACATTTCGTTGGCATCGAAAAGAATCCATCCTACGTCCAAATCGCTCGCAAACGCATCCATCAAGTGGTGCAAATCGAGTTCGATTCACCGGTGTTTATCACTTCTAGCCCGCGGAAAGAACCGCGCGTGCCTTTCGGTACTTTGCTCGAGAATGGCTTCCTTGAGCCAGGCCAGGCCTTGTATTATGGATCAGAAGGGGAGGTAGCGGGGCGGGTACTGGCGGATGGATCCATAGAGTGTCGCGGACAGCATGGATCGATCCACCAGGTGGCGGCCGGGCTAAAAGGCGCACCCTGCAACGGGTGGGAGGTGTGGTACTACCGCGAGGAGCCCAGTGGGAAACTACGACCGATTGACGACCTGCGCCAGGTGGTGCGCGCCGCTATGGAGGGCAAGGGGTGAGAGGCTATGGGGG
>JAQTMA010000051.1:8327-11843 GCA_028714615.1 Anaerolineaceae bacterium
AACATATATTCAAGGGGAGTAAAAAATGGATCAAACTACTTCGTTCGCGCAAACTCGCTGGTCATTGACGGATCTCTTCCCGTCCTATGACAAACCTGCTCTGGAGGCGGCCTTCAAACGGCTTGAGAAACAGGTCTCACTATTCGAAAAACGCCGGGCCCAGCTCAGCGCCGCTATCGCCGACCAGGATTTCCTCTCCATTGTTGGGGAGATCGAAGGCATCTCCCGCGAGAGCCACGTCCTCTACTCGTTCGTGGGCTTGTGGTTCGCCGAAGATACCCAGAGCCAGGAAGCCCAGGCCCTGATGGGACAAATGGACCAGTTCATGGCAGAATTGGGCAACCGCACGTTATTCTTCTCATTGTGGTGGAAAGACCTGGACGATGCCAACGCCGAGCGCTTGATGGCCACCGCCGGCGATTACCGCTATTGGCTCGAGGAAATGCGCCATTTCAAGCCGTACACCTTGAGCGAGCCCGAAGAGAAAATTATCAACATCAAGAACGTCACCGGCGCCAGCGCCATCCAGATGCTGTACGACTCCATCACCAATCGCTACAGCTTCAAGTTGGAGGTAGACGGTGAGACGCGCGAGCTGACCCGGGGAGAGCTCATGGTTTACGTGCGCGGCCACGACCCCCAATTGCGCGCCCGCGCCTACCAGGAACTCTATCGCGTCTTCGGGGAGGATGGTGCGATCCTCGGGCAGATGTACCAGGCCATGGCGCGCGATTGGGGCAACGAACAGGTGACCTTGCGCCACTTCCCCACCCCCATCTCCGCCCGGAACCTGTACAACGATATCCCGGACGATGTGGTCGAGACGCTACTCGACGTATCGAAAAAGAACTCTGGGATTTTCCAGTATTACTTCCGTCTGAAAGCGCGCTGGTTAGGCCTGGAGCGCCTGCGCCGGTATGACGTGTATGCCCCGGTGGACCACTCCGAGAAGACCTATGCTTATGATCAAGCCGCTGATATGGTGTTCGCTTCGTTCAACAGCTTCCACCCGCGTTTCGCAGAGATGGCCCAGCGCGTTTTCGCGCAAAACCACCTGGACAGCGAGATCCGCAAGGGAAAGCGCTCGGGTGCTTTCTGTTGGTCGGTGTTGCCCGAGATGACCCCCTGGGTGCTCTTGAACTACCAGGGCAAAGCCGAAGACGTGGCCACCATGGCGCATGAACTCGGACATGCCATCCACTCGATGCTCTCTGCAGAGCATAACTTGTTCACTTACCACGCCAGCCTGCCCCTGGCCGAGACTGCCTCGACCTTCGGCGAGATGATGCTGGTTGACCGCTTACTGGCCGAAGAAAAAGATGAAGGCGTGCGGCGAGATATGCTCTTCAAACAGGTAGACGACTCCTACGCCACCATTTTGCGCCAGGCTTACTTCGCAATCTATGAGAAACAGGCGCACGAGATGATCAGCGCCGGCGCGTCGGTGGATGACCTGGCAACAGCCTACATGGAAAACCTGCACGACCAGTTCGGCGAGGCGGTGGAGGTCCCGGATGAATTCCGGTGGGAGTGGGTCTCCATCCCGCACATCTACCAGACGCCCTTCTACGTATATGCCTACTCCTTTGGCCAGTTGCTGGTACTGGCCCTTTACCAGCAGTACAAGTCTGAGGGGGAAGGCTTCATCCCACGCTACTTGCAGATCCTTTCCGCGGGCGGCTCGAAATCGCCGGCTCACATCCTCTCCGAGGCAGGCATCGATATCCACCAGGCTGCTTTCTGGCAGGGGGGTTTTGACGTGGTCAAGCGCCTGGTGGAGCAGCTCGATGCTATCCCGCTTCCTTGAAAGGCGTGGTATAACTGGATGAACAGGACGCAGTGTCCAGCGATCGGACTGCAGCCCTGACCTCTGGACACCGTCCACTGACCACGTTTTAGGAGCATGCATGTACCTGGCCATCGAAGGCGTGATTGGCGTCGGAAAAACCACCCTGGCTCGCCTCCTGCAGCCTCTGCTCGGCGCCGAACTGCTGCTCGAGGTATTCGAAGAGAACCCGTTCCTTTCAGATTTTTACGGCGACCGGGCCCGGTATGCCTTCCAGACCCAGATGTTCTTCCTGCTGAGCCGCTATCACCAGCAGCGCCGGGGCGTTCCCCAGATGCTGGATAGCGGCAGCCTCATCGCCGACTATACCTTCGAAAAAGATGCCCTGTTCGCCCGCATCAACCTGCACGGGGACGAACTCGAGATGTATCACCGAGTACACGAAGCCTTAGCCGAGAAAATTCCACTGCCCGACCTGGTGGTTTATCTGCGCGCCAGCACCGAGATGCTCATGCAGCGCATCGCCCTACGTGACCGTCCCTACGAGCGCCAGATGGAGCGGGAATACATCGCCGCACTCAACCAGGCTTACGATGAGTACTTCAATGACGGCCAGCATCGCATGCCGGTGCTGGTAATCGACACCAACGGACTGAACTTTGTCGCCCATAGCGATCACTTGAAGTGGATTGAAAACCGCATCCGCCAGGCGCTGAAACTGCCACCCTTCCAACCCGAGCTTCCTTTGCCTCACTTAGGATAATCGAGGACCTTATGCGTATCACCCGCGACGCCCTGCTCAAGCTTGCTCGTGAAACCGCGTCCATGCGCGTGCGCCAGGATCGCAGCATCGTGGCGATCTACCTGGTCGGATCGCTATTAACGGAGGAACCCCTGCTGGGTGGATCAACCGATATCGACCTGGTCATGGTTCACGACAGCCAACAGCCAGTCGAGCGCGAGATCGTGCGCTTGAGTGATGAGATCCATCTGGATATCGCCCACCATTCCCAGGCGATCTACGAACAGCCCCGCCTATTGCGCGTGGATGCCTGGCTCGGTCCGGCCGTCCACGACCACCCTGTGCTGTTATACGATCGCCAGCACTGGTTTGAGTTTACGCAAGCCAGCGCGGGATCCCAATTCAACCGGCCCGACTACGTTATGGGACGCGCCCGCCCGCTGGCGGAAGCTGCCCGGCAAGGCTGGCTGCGCTTGCACACGTCCTCCCCGGGAGAGCTTTCCCCGGCCGAAACAGCCTGGACGTATCTGCGTGCGCTGGAACAAGCTTCCAATGCGGTGGCCAGTTTGAGCGGAGCGCCACTCACCGAGCGGCGTTTCCTGGGTTCTTTTGCACAGCGGGTTCAAGCGGTAGGCCAGTCAGGGCTGGATACGGGACTGGCAGGCTTGCTTGGCGAGCACCTGGTCGATGCGGATACGATCTCTTCCTGGTTGCCGGCCTGGGAACAGGACTTTTCGGCAGCCGGATCTCCGGAAGGCGCCCCGGCCCGGTTGCATCCCGCCCGCCTGGCATATTACCAACGCGGGATTCAGGCATGGCTAGGAAGCGAGCAGCCGGGTCGCGCACTTTGGTCACTACTCACCACCTGGACACTCGCAGCGACGTGCCTGGCAGCCGGGTCGCTGCAGTTAGCAGCCTGGGAAGAGGCGATCCGGCAGTTGCACCTGGGGATGGATGACCTCTCCGAGCGGGTAGAAGCGCTGGATGC
>JAQTMA010000051.1:11943-21475 GCA_028714615.1 Anaerolineaceae bacterium
GAATAATACCCCGACCCAAAGTTTGCATAATGCCTTAAATACGGAACGAAGAGGGAGATAGAAAATGGACATCATTAAGGTTTCGGCAAACTCCCGCACTGCTGCAGTGGCTGGGGCAATTGCTGGTGTCATTCGAGAACATCGTCACGCCGAAGTTCAGGCGATCGGAGCTGGGGCTGTCAACCAGGCGGTCAAAGCCCTCGTCTTAGCCAGGGGATACCTGGCAGACGACGGAATTCCGGTTGCATGCGTTCCTGAGTTCGTTGACGTGGATATCGATGGAAAGATACGCACGGCCATCAAGCTGGTTGTGGATCCACGCTAGAGACAGCTTCAGACGAACAAGAAGGAGCGAATAACCAGCGACCAGGGAAATCGTTACCCTGGGGATATTTGTCTTTTCCACAATTCTGGTCAATCAGGTTGGGTGATTTCTTCGGGAGCGAAAGAAACAACTTCTTTGCCGGTCAGCTTATCCTGAACTTTGGCAGCGATCAGATCCAGGTGATGGGGATGAGCAACGTAATCAATCTCATCCGCCGGCACGGTCAACACCGGGCAGAGGGTGAATCCGGATATCCAATCCTCGTACAGGTTGTTCAGGCGATCCAGGTATTCGGGGGAAATGGTGCGCTCGTACTCCCGGTTGCGCCGGGCGATGCGGCGCAGTAAGGTTGGAACAGAGGAGTGCAGGTAAATGACCAGGTCCGGAGGGGGAAGAAATTCGGTGAGCACCTGGTAAAGCTCGCGGTAGGTGGCATAATCCCGGTCGTTGATATAGCTTTGCAAATACAAACTGCGTGCAAACACCTCAGCGTCTTCATACACGCTACGGTCTTGCAAGACGGACCCGGGGTGGCTAAGCATCTGCCGGTGCGCGCGTAGCCGGTGTACGAGGAAATAGACCTGCGAATGGAACCCCCAGGCCGGCATATCCTGGTAGAAATCGGCCAGGTAAGGGTTGTTGCCCACGGGCTCAAAGAAGGGTTCCCATCCCAATTTGTGGCAAAGCATTTCCACCAGCGTGGATTTCCCCACGCCGATATTTCCGGCGACGGCAACAAACTTTTTCATCCGGTCAACTCTTGGGGATTTTCCCGGCCAGTTCATCATCGATGATATTCTTGAATACATCGATTGGTTGGGCGCCGATGACGGGGAGCCCATTGATAAAGAAGGTAGGCGTCGACTGGACCCCCAAACTTGTGGCAAAGTCGTAATCCCCCTGGACTTCCTGCTGATACTTGCGAGATGTCAGGCAGTCGGAGAACTTCTGGGGGTCGAGGCTCAGGTCCGCCGCATATTGGATGAAGGATTGGGCGCCCAGTTCTAAGGTCATCCCAAACAGCTTATCCTGGTATTCCCAATACTTCCCCTGGTCGCCGGCGCAGTTGGCGGCCTCGGCGGCGGGGGCGGCATTATTGTGCTTGCCATACAGGGGGAAATCTTTATACACAAAGCGGATCTTGCCCTGATAATCCACAACCAACTGTTTGAACACCTCGTGATACCATTTCTGGCAGAAGGGGCATTCGTAGTCGCTGTACATGATCAGGGTGATGGGCGCGGTGTCTGGCCCCAGAGTGGGATCATCGTCCACCGGGACGACGTAGCGTTTGTAAGACTGCTGGTCGTTGGCGATGGGTGGCGTGTCGGAGGCTCCATTTTGAACCAACGCTGCGCCGGCCGGCCGGCTCCACACCAAAAAACCCACTCCCAGGCCGATCAGGAAAAGCAAGGGGAGGAAAGCCACATGTACCTGCGCCCCGCGGGGACGGCGGCCGATCTTTCTGGATAGATTTGGGTTTGACGGAGGGAGATTTTCCATGAAAAAATTATATCACGGTTGCTATCCGTCCCTTCTTGTTGTACACTTGGTGCATCTTTCCAGCTTTTGAAGATATCCATACAGAACATGGAGGCCGTCATGGCGCAGGAACCGCTGTTACTCCCCTGGGGAAAGGAAACCCTGGCGCTGGACTTGCCGGCGGAGTGGCAAATCAAGGGAGTGCTCGAACCTGGCTCTCTTCCGGCGGTCGACGATCTGGGTGCGGAGGTGCGCCGGGCTCTCCAATCACCGGTGGGTATGCCGCGCTTATGTGACCTGTACCAGACGGGGATGCGCGTGGCCCTGGTCATCGACGATGGCAGCCGGCCTACCCCCATGGCGCGCCTGCTGCCGGCCGTCTTCGAGGAACTCAAGCAAGCTGGCTTGCGTTGGGCAGACCTGACCCTTATCCCCGCCTTGGGCCTGCACCGCTGCATGACGGCGGATGAGCTGGCCCTGCGCATTGGTTTCCCCGACCTGGACGGCCTGCCCTGGGAGAATCCAGAATGCGACAACCCTGCGAAGCTCGCCTTCCTCGGCAAAACCTCCCGAGGAACCCCCGTGTGGGTCAATCAAACCGTGGCGTCGGCGGATTTGGTCGTTTCCCTGGGCTGTATCGAGCCGCATATTATTGCCAGCTTCGGGGGCGGCTTCAAGAATCTGTTTCCGGGTGTGGCTGGCCGCCAAACCGTTGCACACAACCACTCGTTGAACTGCCGCCCGGATACGTTTAACATGGTCGGGCAGCCGATCGAGCAAAACCCGATGCGCCTGGACCTTGAAGAATCCGGCCGGATGATCAAGGCGCCGGTTTTTATTGTGAATGCGGTGTTGAATAACGCTATCCAGGCTGTGCGGGTGGTTGCAGGAGATGCCATCCAGGCGCATCGTGAAGGCGTGAAGACCAGCGCTTCGATCTATGGGGTCAACGTACCTGAGCGGGCTGACGTGGTCATTACCGATTCGCACCCCATGGATTCAGACCTGCGCCAGGGGGTAAAGGCGCTGGCCAACACGATCCGCGCCGTCCGTGCGGGCGGTACACTGATCACCCTGGTCAAGGCGGATGAGGGAGTGGGAGTATTTGGGTTGGCCAACCGCAAGCTGCCGCTGGGGCGAGGCGGACTGCAACGGTTGTCTCCCCTCTTGTTGCCGCTCATTCCCAAGCTGAAACTGAGGGGAATGGGAGAGGAAGACCGCTTTTTCCTGTATTTCGCGCTGCAGGCCATGCGTCTGGCTAACTTGATCATGGTGGCGCCTACCATCCCCGCGGAGACCAAGTCCCACCTGCCCTTCGTACGTTTTGCTGACAGCCTGCCTGCCGCCGTGGAAATGGCCCGCCAGCGCGCCCCGCACCATGCCAGCGTGCTGGTCTTCCCCCACGGGGGTATCACGTATCCGGTGTTCGAACCCTAGAAGTGTAGCCTCTCCCTTCGCACCGCATCCCAGCGCAACGCGTCTGAGATGCCCTGTTCGAGCGGGAGCTCGGCTTTCCAGCCGATCAAGCGCAGCGCCGTATCCGCATTGGCATAAGCCCCCGCGATATCGCCGGGGCGGGGAGCGGTGTCGCACTTGTGGATGGGTGCGCCAATGACTTTCTCAAAAGCGGTTACCATTTCGCGGACCGTCACCCCTTTGCCGGTGCCGAGGTTGATCACCAGGTAGTGGGTTTGCGGGTCCTTCGAGCGAGAGAAAGCCCGGTCGAACTGCTCGACTGCCTTCACGTGGGCCATTGCCAGGTCCCAAACGTGGATGTAATCACGCAGCCCGGTGCCGTCTCTGGTGGGCCAATGCACCCCGGTGATGTCGAACTGGGGCAACCGGCCCTGGGCGGTATCGACCAGTTTGCCCAGGATATGCGAAGGCTGAGGGACGTGAATACCGGAGCGCATCTGGGGGTCGGCCCCGATCGGATTGAAGTAGCGTAAGGCAATCCCGCGCATGTCGTATGCCGAACAAAAGTCTTGAAGAATCAGCTCCATCATATACTTTGTACGGGCATATGGACTGGAGGGATTGAGCGCGGAGGTTTCGGTGACCATGAAACCCGGTACCACATCGTAGATGGAGGCAGAGGAGCTGAACACAACCCGACCGTAGCCGAGGTCTGCCAGGGTTTTGAACAACTCCAGGGATTTTGCGACATTGTCCTGGTAATAATCATAGGGGTTAGCGACCGACTCGGGGACGACGATCAGGGCGGCGCAGTGGATCGTAGCGTAGATATCCGGGTGATCGCGAAAAACCTGTTCGACGGTCTTCCGGTCGGCAATATCTGCCTGGTAAAAGGTGCGCCCGCGGGTAAACTCTTTGCGCCCGGTGATGAGCGAATCGAGGATCACAGGCGTGTGGCCGGTGTCTTCCAGGGCGGAAGCAATGGTACTGCCAATATACCCGGCTCCGCCGGTAATTAATATTTTCATAGACCAAACCTTTCGTTGAATGGATCGGGTAAGCCGCGCGCGGATGCCGCCGCTCATCCCTGCTTATTTTACACCTTGCGGGTATAATAGGTCGAAGCAAAGATGAACTTACAAGCGATCATCAACAGTCAGTACGGGGTCGGGCTGGCGCTTGGGCTGGGGCGAGCATTGCCCCAAGGGATGGGCCACAGCCTGGCCAGCCGGGCGGGTGGTTGGATCGCCGGGATGGGCGCTTTGCGGATGGTGCAGGCAGTACGCGCCAACCAGTGGGTGGTCAGCGGGGGGAGTCTATCTCCAGCAGCCCTCACGTCGGTCACCCGGAGCACCTTTCAGTATATCGGTCGCTCCTTGTACGACCTGTACCATAACATCGATAATCCCCAGGCAATCCTCGAGATGGTGTGTTTTAGCCCAGAGTTCGAGCGAGCGATGCGCAGGATCCAGCAAGGACGTTCCGGGACGTTTTTTGTTTGCCTGCACTTGAGCAATTTCGACCTGATCGGGCGGGCGTTAGGGCTGCACGGGCTTAAAATCCAGGTGCTTTCCGTGCCACAACCCTCCGGCGGTTACCGTTGGCAGAATCAATTGCGCGAAGAGGTTGGCCTGGATGTGACTCCCATCTCCATCGCGGCGTTGCGTAAAGCTTCTGAAAGATTAGCCCAAGGCGGCATCGTGCTGACGGGGATCGACCGTCCGGCGCCGGACTCAAAATACAAAGTGCAGTTCTTTGGTCACCCCGCGGCCCTTCCCGTCGCTCACGTGCGCATGGCGCTCAAGGTGGGGGTTCCCGTGACACTGGTGGCAGGGCAGACACAACCGGATGGATCGTACCTGCTTCTGGCCTCCGATCCAATCCCCATGGAACCTTGCCCGGACTTAATGGAAGAGACCGTTTCAAACGCCGAACGGATCTTATCCATTGCAGAAACATGGATCCGGCGCACCCCTGACCAATGGGCGATGAGTTACCCCGTTTGGCCTGAGGTAGTTGAAGAGCTACGAGGTAAATCATGACCGTTCCCAAAACCGGCTCGCAAAGCGATAAAGATGGCGTAGCAGTTGCTACCTCAACCCGCCGGCCGGTCAAATACTTTACCGCGAGCGAAGATCACCAACGCATCAATAACATTCTGCTCGGCCCGTTGGAGCGTCCGGCGCTGCAATGGTTGGCCCGGCGTCTACCGGCCTGGATCACGCCCGATGAGCTAACCGGTGTGGGCATGTTCGCAGCCGTGCTGATTTTCCTCGGTTATACACTGACGATTTATGATAAAAATTTCTTGTGGCTGGCCAGCTTTGGGTTCGTGCTCAACTGGTTTGGCGACAGCCTGGATGGCACCCTGGCGCGCCTGCGCCACATCGAGCGTCCGCGTTACGGATTTTTCATCGACCATACCATCGATGCGGCCAGCGAAGTGCTCGTCTTCCTGGGCATTGGCTTTTCCCCCTATGTCAGTTTCAAGTGGGCTGCACTGGCCTTGATCGGCTATATGCTGCTTTCAGTGTTGGTCTATATCACCACGTACGTCAAGGGGGTCTTCCGCATTTCCTATATCGGTCTGGGACCGACTGAAATGCGTGTGATCGCCATCCTCGGTAACCTGGTGGTGTACTTCGCCGGTAATCCGCGCTACCAGTTTTCCTTCGGAACCTTCACCTTCTACGATCTGGTGGCGATCGTTTTGGCGGTATTGTTGTTCGGGGCATTCCTGTACATGACGTTTACCCAGGCGCGGGAGCTCAATCACCTGGAGAGCATCAAGCCACGCAAGCCCCGCAAGAAGAAGCGCGCTGAAGGCAAACCAACCCCGCAGTAAGGATCAGAGACTCCTCGAACGATTAATTCGGGGAGTGTTTTCTCCCTTCAATCCACATCTGTTCCCCATCGGTAGAGAATTGCAACCAACGGTAATTGCGCGTGTCCAAAGCCCAATCGGGCGCACTGCCGGCGTTGCCATCCCAGGCCAGCGCCTGGGAATGAAAGACCGCCTGCCACGTTTCGGGCGGAGCGGATTTTAAGGCAGCCGCATCCAGCAGCAGCAGGCTTACGCCGTGCAGGTCGGCGGGAAGACCTTCAATTTCCGCCAGCGGCGCCAGGGCTCGGAAACTGCCCCATTCGAGCAACAGCCCGCTGGGAGCGCCCCCTCGTGGACCGAGCACGCGCAAGAACACCCCGGCATTGAGGTCCAGCGCCATGCCCGGCTGGGCGGCCTGGATGCGGCGCTGGTTGGCCAACAAGGCTGCGCGCGTATCCAACCCGGCCTGGCTCTCCAAGGGGTCGCCCACCCACAGCACCAGCCCGGGTGGGTATAGCCTCACCGTCTCCGGGAGGGCGCTAAGCGCATCGCCTGAGGCGCGCGTCACCAGCAGGGCATCCAATCGACGCGAGAAGGGCGGCAGGCGTTCGCCGATCGAGCGGGAAAGCGCGGGCGCGCTGGAACCGCCGTTGACCAGGAGGCTCTGCCCGCCGGGCGCCTGGATGAAGATGGCGGTCTGCCCGTTTCCGGGCAGCAGGGTCAGGCGCAGGCGCTGATCCGCCTGCAAGCTGGCGGTGCGCCAGGTCAGCGCGGAGAGCGCCGCCAAACCCAGGATGCCCGCGTTGGGAGCAATGGCCGCCAGCCAGGGACGCAGCCGGGCGGAGTAGAACGCCAGGCCAAACAATGCCAGGTAATACAACCCCACCAGGAACAGGTTTACGGGTCCGGTGGCGATGGAGATGGCCGGCAAGCTGGCAAACAGCTCCACCAGGCGGATGGTATAGGCGACGAATGGCCAGGCCACCAGCGCCAAAGCCTGGCCGAGGGGCTGCGCCAGCATGCCTCCCAGGGCGGCCATGCCACCGAGCACCATCACCAGCGGCTGGGGCGGCAGGATCAGCAGGTTGGCGGGCAGGGCGATGGGTGAGAAATAGCGAAAATGGACAATTTGCACCGGCCAGGTGGTCAACTGGGCTGCCAGGGTGAGCAAGGCGGCCTCGCCGAACAAATCGAGAGCGCGTTGCGGTAGCTTCCAGCGGAAGATGCGTTCAGCCAGCCGGCCACAGGCTGCCTGAAGCGGTTCGGCGAAAACCACCAGGCCCAGGGTGGCCATGAAGGATAGCTGAAAACCGACGTCTGCCAGCCAGCCGGGGTTGGCCAGGCACATTGCCAGGCCGGTGAGTCCCAGGGTGTTCAAGCCCATCTGTCGCCGGCCCAGTTGGACGGCCAGCAGGGAAAGACCGCCCATGATGGCGGCCCGCACGACGGATGCTCCGGCTCCAACCATCAGGGTATAGACGGCGATGGCCAGGATCGCGGCGAGCGAGCCCCAGCGCGTTCCGAATAACCGGCTGAAGAGCGCGGCGAACAGCCCGGCCAGGATGGCGATGTTGAAACCGGAGATAGCAATGATGTGAGAAGTGCCGGTGTCTTTGAAGCTGTGCATCAGGTCATCCGGGAGCAGGCTGTCATCCCCCAGCAAGATGCCCACCAGCAAACTCGATTCGGGCGGTGGGAACAACGTTAGCAGGGATGCCTGCATGCGCTGGCGGAAGGCGAAGAGCGCCGATTGGAACGGCTGGCCCTGCCCGCTCTCCAGGCGGATCACGGCGGCAAACGGCGCCCAGGAATATACGCCCTGGCGCGCCAGGTAAGCCCGATAGGAGAAGTCACCCTCCTCAGGCGGCGCTTCGAGCTTGCCGTTCACCTCCACCAGGTCGCCGTAGCGCCAATCGGTGCCGGTGGGGGCTGCAACCAGGAGTGCGCCGTGGATGTTAAGCGGAATAGTTTGCCCGTTGAGCAGGATTTGCCGGGAGGAGACGTTCAGGTTCACTTTCCCGCTGCCGGACCCTGGCGGTTGGTCGACCACCCCGGTGACGCGTGCAAACCCCTGTCCGTTGTAATAGGCCAGGTCGTGAGGCGTGAAGCTTGGGCGGGCGAGTTCGCTGCGCAGCCCTCCGGCCAGCAAAGCCACCAGGATAACCAGCGGCGCCAGCATAGAGCCGCGGTAATCGCGGGCCAGCCATTTGAGTCCATCACGGAACTGCAGGGGAAGCGGAAGCCTGCGCAGCAGGTAGGGGAGAAGCAGGCTGGCGACGATCAGCCCCGCCCAGACTGGCCACGAGATGGGTAGCAGGGAAGAGGCTAAGATGCCGAGAGCGAATGCCAGCGCCAGCCAGAAGAGGGGCATCAGATCACGTCAAGGCATCTTTTCTGCGCTGGTTTGCCCGACCATCCGTTGAAGATTGGTTAATAATTCGAGGTTTCCGGTCAATACTGCATGCTTGACCCAGGTTGAGATAAAGCCCATGCCAAGTAAAATCAGCAGCGCCGCCTCGAGAGAACTCGAATTACCACCCGGGTTCCTGAGCAGCCCAACCACGACAAAGGCTATCAGCAGAACAAATAATAGCACACCAACGAAAACCATATTTCTTCGGTAAGCTTTCCGGCGGATTTCCAGTAAAGCGGAATAATCTCTGAGTTGATCTACTAGCTCCATGGATAACCTCCTCAGCCAGCGGCCAGCAGGCCCGTCAAAATAAGAATCGTCAAATTAATTGTAGCAGAACTTGGAGGGATGGAGGTTATCTTTCAAGGCTAATAATTTAAGGATACAATTTCAAGTTTACAATATGACCAATAAATGTTAATATCGATGGGGTGTATTTACACTTCTCAACACGATCGGTGGAGGAGATGCACCCGGCGCTAGACGCCCTGGAGAAATTCGTCCGTACAGACACAAAGATACCCCAATATTGAGATTTAATGGAACAACCTTCTTTGACAACCGGCGAGCGGGCTCCCGCTTTTACCCTGAATGACCTGCAGGGCGCCCCGCATTCGGTGATAGACGCCCGCGGGCGCATTCTGGCGATCAACTTCTGGTCGGCGGAATGCCCCTGGTCAGAGCGCATCGATCGGGCGCTGTTGCCCCTGCCCACCGCCTGGGGTGCGCGGGTCGTCTATTTTGCAGTCGCCTCCAACGCCAATGAACCGGTGGAGCTGCTACGGAGAGTGGCGCTGGAGCGCGGTTTGCCGGTCCTCCTGCTGGACCCAGGCCATGGTGTGGCAGACCGCTATGGGGCAGTGACCACCCCGCACTTCTTCGTCATCGATGACCAGGGCATCTTGCGCTACCAGGGAGCCTTCGATGATGTGAATTTCCGGCAGCGCATACCCACCCGCCAGTACCTGATCCCGGCCGTCCAGGCCCTCATCGATGGGCGCGAGCCTGATCCGGATACCACCTCAACCTTCGGCTGCACCCTGGTGCGTTTTGCGCCTTAAAAAGCATTAAC
>JAQTMA010000052.1:0-12615 GCA_028714615.1 Anaerolineaceae bacterium
AGTAAAACGTGGGGTCCGATCGGGTGGATCGACCATTTACATTCGCCTACAAGTGCTGCCTGTTCCAAATCATTTATTGCCAGGACATCGATCTCAGAATCGCGGCTCCACCAACCCCCGATCCGTTCAGGTAGAAAAGACAATCGACCCGCTTGCGCCAGTTTGGCGACGTGCTCCTTGGCAGCCTCTTCAAATGCGACGGCCGCAAAGTGGTCCAAGTCTGGCCGGACACTTTGGTCCAGAATTGCATCGGTTAATCCGAGGTCAAGCCCACTTTGATTGGGCTGGACATAACGGAACCAAAATCTCAGGAAATGGTCATTAATCTGGTATTGCCCCTTTTTACTCTTTTCGGGTTGCCTTTCGGTTGCCGGTACACGGCGTGAGACCAGGCGCATTTGTTGGAGGATATCCAGATAACGAGCAACAGCGGTCACATCACCGACACCAGAAGCTTGCGTGATCTCATTCAGGCGAGTTCTCCCTTGAGCGATGGCGCGCAGGATGGAGAAATAGTTCCGCGGTTCACGCAATTCCTCCATTAAGAGTAAACGCGGCTCGCTGAATAACATCCCAGTGTGGGCATCGAGAATGTGCTGATGGATGTTGGCGAATACGCTATAGTGGTCATTAAAAGTGCTCAGATAAAAAGGCATGCCGCCTAAAACTGCCCAGGCCAGAAACTGTTCTTCAGGAGAGTAATGTGGAAAGAATAAGGCAGAGGAAGGTAAATCAAGAGAGTGAAGCAGCAGACTGGCAGTGCGCCGGCCATATAGAGGGGCCTGGTAAGCCAATACGGCAGTTTCCATCATGCCGATGTAGGATCCGCACAGCACCAACATGAGACGGGTGTTTTTTAATTTCTCGTCCCAGACCTTTTGCAGAATGGAAGGGATCGCCTTATTTCCACTGATCAGGTAGGTAAATTCATCCAATACCACAACCGGTCGTGGCTGCATGGGGAGATCAGCCAAAGCGCGAAAAGCAGCTTCCCATGATGGAAAAGTGAACCTCTCGGGAGCTTCTGGATGATTTAATGCATAGATTTGCTGAGAAAAGGTGGCGAGTTGCTCTGGATCACTGGAAAGGGTCGCAATGAAGAATATGTGCGGTTTCCCCTCGCAAAACGCCCGTAAGAGCTCCGTTTTACCGACCCGCCGGCGACCATACAGGACAAATAGCTCGGCACGCTCGGAGGTCACCAATCGTTCCAATTGGGCTAATTCAGCTTTTCGGTCGATGAACATGGATACCTCCACCTTATTTCTCAATCATGGGCAGGAATGATTACTAATTGTAATTATTATAATCGTAATTAGTAATTTTGCAAATAGACAATACCCGCTTCATTATTCCCTAAAGTCACCCCTTGATCTCTACGAATCATGTGATAAAATGTAATTACAGGATTACTTCTGTACAGGTGAAATGGCTTGTACACGATCTCCTGATGAGCAAACTCTTCAGATTCTAGCTACCCATCATAACCTGGAGAAATCTCCTATGGCAGTCCGTAAAACGAAGGTTGGCATTTTAACGTTTTCCGACGGACGGAAGTACATCCACGATACCCTGGTGGCTGTCAATCAGTCCTATCAGGACCGCCTGACCAGCGCTCTCGAAGCAACCGGGCTGGTAGAAGTCGTCCCTGGGCAGGAGATTATCTGGACCCCCGAAGGAGCGCGAAATGAAGCCCGACGCATGCAATCATCTGGCGTCGACCTCACCATCTTCAATTACGCTATATGGTCTTTCCCACACCTTTCAGCCATCGCCACCACGTTTGCACCTGGACCCTACCTGCTCTTTTGCAACCTGCACCCTTCCGAGCCAGGCATGGTCGCCATGCTTTCCAGCGCGGGCACGATGGACCAGCTTGGCCTCACCTATACCCGCATGTGGGGCGATATCCAGGACCCACTCGTCCTGGAAAAGATGCTCAAATATATCCAGGCGGCCGGCGCCCTCGCTCACCTGAAAGGCGAAACCTACGGCCTGTTCGGGGGTCGACCGCTGGGCATGTATACCGCCGTCGCCAATCTGGACCAATGGAGAACTTTGTTCGGTTTGGATGTAGAACACATCGAACAGTATGACATCGTACGATACAGCGAAAAAGTGGATTCTGCGCGTGTTGAGGCGGGCTTTCAATGGCTGGAGAAATTCGTCGGGCTGATCAAATACGATGGCAAAGCCTTGACCCCCGAGAAACTGAAGAAACAAATCCGCTCTTACCACGCAGTCCGCCAGATCATGGCTGAGAAACAACTGGACTTTGTCGGTTTTAAAGCCCACGGTGACCTGACGGATTACTTCGCCACGATGGACGTGACCGAGGCTTTCCTGAACGACCCCTATGATTGGGAAGGACCCCACGAACCGATCGTTGCCGCGACCGAGGCAGACATGGATGGCGCGCTGACCATGCAGATCTTCAAGCACCTCTCCGGCCAGACCTCCCTATTTGCCGATATCCGCCACTATGATACCGAAGATGACGTGTGGTATTTCGCGAATTCGGGCACACACGCCACATACTTCGCCTCCCGATCGCTGGATCCAGCCGAAAACCTCAAGAAAGTCACCTTCTATCCGGAGATTCCTGACTACCCGGCCGGCGGCGCTTCCGTTCAATATTTTGCTGCGCCCGGACCGATGACAATGGCGCGCATGGCCCGCAAGAAAGGCCAGTATTGGATGGCCATCGTACCAGCGCAATTCATGGAATTTTCCCAGGAGAAAATGGTTGCCAAGGCCAGCACTACCGATATCGAGTGGCCGCATGCCTTCGCCCGCTTACGCGTACCGCCCGAGGTATTCCTGGCAAGTTATCCATGCAACCACATCCACGGTATTGCCGGTAACTGGGTGCAGGAGCTTCAATACGTGGCTGAGATTCTTGGAATTGAATCCAAAGTGTATGCCTGAAAATTGGTTTGCTTCCTCAATCGAATAGTCACCAAGGGAGATCAACGCGCATGAACAAGATTGGCATTTATTACGCCTATTGGACCCAGGAATGGGATGCCGATTTCAACCCTTATATAGACAAGGTTGCCGACCTGGGTTTTGATGTGCTGGAAGTCAATGCCGGAACCATTGCAACCATGACCCCGGCGGAGCGCAAGGCGTTGAAGCGTCACGCTGATGCCCGCCAGATCGGTCTCTCCTATTGCATCGGCCTGCCCGCTAAATTCGACGTGGCTGCCGAAGCTGAGCACGTTCGCAAGGATGGCATTCGCTTCCTCGGCGAGATTACCCGTGGGATCGGCGAAATGGGTGGGGGACGCCTCTCCGGGATCCTTTATGGTTCTTGGCCAGCCTTAATGCCGGAAGGCAGTTCTGACAAGCGGCCTTACCGGGACCGTTCGGTAGCCAGTATCAAAGAAGTCATCAAGGTGGCTGAAGATAACGATGTGGTGTTCAACATGGAAGTCGTCAACCGCTTCGAGCAGTACTTGTTGAATACCGCTGCTGAAGGAGTAGATTACGTCAAGTGCATCGACAGTCCGAATGCGAAAATCCTGCTGGATACTTATCACATGAATATCGAAGAAGATACCATCGCCGACGCAGTTGTCATAGCCGGCAGTTACCTGGGGCACGTTCACCTGGGTGAGAATAATCGCAAGACTCCCGGTTACGGGCACATCCCCTGGGCGGAATTAGCCAACGCGCTCAAAAAAATTAATTACCAGGGTTGGATGGTCATGGAACCATTCTTAAAACCTGGCGGGCAGGTTGGCCGGGATATCCGGGTATTTCGCGACCTTTCTATCGGCATGGATCTTGACGAAGAAGCACGCAAAGCCTGTGATTTTATGAGGAAGGTATTGGCTGATGGAGGTATCAGATGAACTCGCGAGAAAGAGTTCTCGCTGCAGTTAATCACAAGGAACCAGATAAAGTTCCAATCGATCTCGGAGGAACACAGTGTTCGACTTTGACCGCAGTCGGCAACGAGAAATTGAAAGAATATCTACATATTCAAAAAGAAGCCGAGATGGTGGTCTGCCCGCTGACCGAAGCAGTGTCTTTGCTTGAGGAAATTCTTGCATTATACGAAGTGGATACCCGGACGGTTCGTCTAAAAGCACCAACCTCTGATGAGGACCATGATGGGAATCAAGGCAAAGGTTTTGCTGCATTTAAGATCGTTAAATATCCTGAAGGACACGAATTCCTCGATGAATATGGAACTGTCTGGCGCAAGATTCAGTACGATTACGCGCCGGTAAAATATCCATTTGCGGGTCTGACTACCTCCGATCTTGATAATTTCCCCTGGCCAGATCCATACAACTCAGGTCGCGTGGCCGGGTTACGCGATGAAACCCTTGCTTTACATAACAATACCGATTATGCCATTGTTGCAGATATCATGGTTGGCGGACCTTTTGAACAAGCTTGTCGCAGTCGTGGAATGGACCAATTTATGATGGACCTGGCATGGGATCCTCCATTTGCTCACAAACTCTTGGAGAGGCTAACCGATATTGCTATTGGTATGTGGGATGTGCAACTATCGGCAATTGGCGATAGCGTAGATATTGTCTGCCAGGGAGATGATTTGGGAATGCAAACCGGGCTTCAGATTTCGCGAAACATGTATCAGAAGTTTGTTAAGCCTTGTCATGAGCGAATATTTTCTTTTATCAAATCAAAAACTAATGCAAAAACATGGCTTCATTCTTGTGGTTCAGTTTATTCCATCATCCCAGATTTAATTGATGTCGGTGTGGATATTCTTAACCCGGTACAGGTGAGTGCAAAGAATATGCAGCTTAAAAAGTTGAAGAACGAATTTGGAAAGGATATCGCTTTCTGGGGTGGTGGAATTGATATTCAGAAGCTGCCAATGATGACCATTCCCGAGATTGAAGATATGGTCAAGGGCGTTTTGGAAATCATGATGCCGGATGGCGGTTATGTTTTTGCCGCTACCCACAATATTCTTCCGGACACTTCAGGCGAGAAAACCAACATAGCCTACATGACAGCCGTAAAACATCGTGTCTACGATTGTCAATCTACCAAAGGCCGATTAGCGGATCAATCTCTCTAAGTAATCTACCGGAAGGTCTCTTTTGAGTTTTTTCTTGTTAATTTTCCATCTGAAATCCTATTAATTTGTGTTATTTCTACGAATCGATTTGAAATCAATATCCAGAAGAAAGGTATAGAAAATCCTCATGAGCGTAGTCAAACCAGAAGTTGATGAAATGCAAAGCGACAGTTTATACAAAGGGAAGGGTCGGATTGGCGTTCGAATCAAATTCGATAAACTCAGTTCATTCCTCCCTTTCGTATTAGCAGTCATTGTATTGATCTTTCTGTGGTTCTACGCACCGAATTTTTTCAATCCTAGAAATTTCGTAAATATTCTTACTCAAACCACAACCTTGGCTTTGATGGCAATGGGATTAACGTTTGTATTAATTACAGGGGGAATGGACCTTTCGATTCCATCTGTCATGGCAGTGAGTGCAATCGTAGGTGCAGATTTGATTAAGCATGGCATGCCCCCTCTATTGGGTGCTTTTTCTATGGTGGGCATGGCCACTTTACTAGGTGCAGTCAATGGGTTATCAGTTGCTCAGTTTAAGATGATCCCGTTTATTGTCACTCTGGCGATGATGCAAATTGCCACTGGCGCTTCTACATGGATTACAAACTCGGTCAGTATTGCCCTCCCAGCCAAATTTTACAACTCGGTGCTCATAAGAATTGGAATTTTCCCCATACCGATTTTTGTCGTCATTCTACTCGTAATCTTCATCACGCTGGTCACATCAAAAAGTATATATGGCCGATGGTTGTATTCATTAGGGGTAAATGAAAAAGCCAGTCAGATAGCAAATATTCCCACAAAATGGGTTAAGTTCAGCGCCTACGTGGCTTCGGGTTTTATGGCTGGTCTGACCAGTATTTTGTTGTCTGCACGCTTAGGCTCGTCCGGCGCCCCCATGGGTGATTCGAACGTTGTATTGGATGTTATGAGCGCGGCTGTCATTGGCGGTGTATCGATCTACGGTGGAGTCGGAAGCCCGGTTGGTGCTGCCCTTGGAGCATTGTTTATTGTGATCCTGAATAACAGTTTGAACCTGCTTCGGGTAGAGTTCTTCCCTGCTTTGATTATCAAAGGTTGTCTCATTATTGCATTCGTTGCTTTTGACTCCATACGGAAACGCTAGGAGAGTGTTTATGGAAACACCAATCTTACGGATGGAACTAATTGTTAAGCATTTTCCGGGTGTCCAGGCATTGAAGGATGTTAATTTTGAAGTCTTTCCTGGAGAAGCAATCGCTCTTCTCGGAGCCAATGGGGCTGGAAAAACCACGCTTATGAATATCCTTGGGGGGTTGATTAAGGCGGATTCTGGTCAAATATTTATTGATGGTCAACCAGTGGAGATCCGCGTACCAATGGATGCAGCCAGGAACGGAATTACTTTTGTTCACCAGGAAATGGTTTTATTACCAACACTCTCTGTTGTAGAGAATATGTTTATTACCACCTTCCCCAACAAAATGGGAATGATCGACCGAAAGCCCATGGTCGCCGAATGTAAAAGGATCCTGGAGAGACTCGGCAGTTCGATATCACCTGATACAAAAGTCATGGACCTGGCAACGGGAGATCGACAGATTGTCGAGATCGGCCGCGCATTGTTGGGCAAGAACAAAATATTAATACTGGATGAGCCCACATCCTCACTAACGTCTCGAGAAAAAGATCGTCTATTTGAGGTTATCAATATTTTGAAATCGGAAGGGGTAGCGATTATTTACATTACCCATTTCTTAAATGAGGCTTTCGAGATCTGCGAAAAAACATGTGTTATGCAAGGGGGCATGATCGTGGGATACGGAAAAACTTCCTCCATGACTCATGCAGAAATCGTACGTCTTATGGTAGGCGAGTATGAAATTCAGGCGCACACTCAGGTGGCAAAGAATAAGGTGAACGAACCGGTTTTGGTCGTAAAGAATTTAAATCGTTCGGGCGTACTCAGCGAGATTAGTTTTACTCTTAATAAAGGTGAGGTCTTGGGGTTATGGGGGTTGCTCGGTTCTGGACGGACAGAAATTTTCCGGGCCTTAACTGGATTAGATCCACTGGATAGAGGTTCAATCGAGTTTCGCGGGAGTGAAGGGTTTAGAAACATAACGCCGACACAGTTGAAAAAAAAGGTAGGGATTATAACCGAAGACCGGCGAACGGAAGGCTTACTTCTTCCCTTTTCCGTCCAGGTAAATATGTCATTAGCCAATCTTTCAAATTTCTTGTTTGGATGGATTTTTATCAATCGACGCAAAGAAGCAACCGTCTCCCAAGATTATGTTGATCGTTTGAATATAAAAATATCCAATTTAAAACAACATGTTTCAACATTGAGTGGGGGGAATCAACAGAAGGTCATTATCGGGCGTTGGCTTCAATGCAATCCACCAATTATTCTCATGGATGAACCTACCCGTGGTTTGGATGTGCGGGCAAAATCGGAAATTACAAAAATCATCAATGAACTTGCCGAAAATGGGACAGCAATCTTATTGATCAATTCGGAAATTGATGAAATCGTGGTGCAGTGCGATCGTTATCTGGTGATCGATAGAGGCCGCATTATCGCCGAATTTCCCGGCGGTGTATCCAGGGATCAATTATTGGCTGCCTCTCATAGCATCGACATTAATGGAGTTCGAGAATGAACAACAAATCTACCTCAAATTTCATCTTGAAAAATGGCTTCTATTTCGTCATCCTGGTAGTCATTATCTATTTCTCTGCCGCAGCCCCGCATTTCTTAAGCTTTAGTAACTTTAATGGGTTATTCCATGCTGCTGCACCATTGCTCGTCATTGCGACAGCTATGTCGCTGGTTGTATTTATTGGAAAACTCGATATTTCTCTTGGATCCATTGCATATTTGTCATGCAGTGTTGGGGTGACTTTGGTCAAATATTTCCACATCAACCCTTTGTTGGCCTTGGCAACGATCTTAATTACTGGAGCTTTGTGCGGAGCATTGAATGGATTTATTGTCACCATTCTGAAAGTAAACCCATTGGTCGCAACACTAGGCACGATGACAGCATTAAGAGGGTTAGGCCTTGTCATTACCCAATCTTATGAATACAGAATCCCTGCAGATGTGAGATCCATTGGAAACGCCACCATTTTGGGTATCTATACGGATGTATGGCTTGCTTTGTTAATTATCGCTATCATGGCTTTTGTACAAATGAAGACCGTATTTGGCCGACAATTGATGGCGATTGGCAATGGTGAGCAATTGGCTGAAAGGTTAGGTGTTGAAGTAAAGAAGTTGACTTTTATCAGTTTTATCCTGGCAGGTACGATTGCCAGCATCGGGGGAATTATCAGCATGCTTCAAATTGGTTCTCATACTTTCTTCCTTGGGCTTGGTTATGAATTCAGTGCTGTAGCCGCTGTTGTGCTTGGCGGTATTAGCCTCTTTGGCGGAGAGGGTTATATATTTCCGGGAGTACTCGTCGGTGCATTCACACTACAACTCATTCAAAATGGATTGAACCAGGTTGGGGCAAATCCTTATCTCTATAGTTTCATCAATGGCGGGATAATTTTCCTTGCAATGGCCATGGATGCCCTAAAAACCACAGTCAGAACACAGGTGAAATTGGTGAAATTGCCATCAAATCAACCTGGGTCCAGAAAAACCCAAACGGGGGAATGACAAAAAGGAGGTGATGAAAGTACAAAACCTAGTATTTTGTAGGGGAATAAGTCCAAATCCACAGGATGATGAAATAAAAGGAGAATAGTAATGAAGAAAAGCATGCTCTTCCTCGCTTCCGTTATTTTGATTATGTCCATGGTTCTGGCTGCCTGTGCGCCTGCTGCTCCTGCCGAACCCACAAAGCCAGCAGCGACAACTGCACCGGCAGTTCCTGCTACTAGTGCACCAACGACATTGAAGAAAGTGGTGATTGGAATCTCCTGGGATGAAAAAGCAATCCCCCTGATCCAGGCATGGGAAGACTATATGAAAGCCGAAGCCGCAAAACTTGGACCTGAAAACGGCCTCGATATCTCGTTTGTGATCAATGTAGCCAACCTTGATCCGACAAAACAAGCAGCTAACATTGAAGATCTGATCCAACAAAAAGTGGATATTATTCTGGCTCGGGCAAAAGATGGGACTGCCATTGGGGCATCTATCCGTGCTGCCCGCGAAGCAGGTATCCCATTTGTTGTATTTGACCGCAAATCTTTGACAGAAGAACAAGGCACAGCTTACACCGGAGGTGATAGCTACAACCAAGGGAAAGATACTGCTGAAGCGCTCGCGAAGATTCTTCACGCCAAGGGGATCAAGGGCAAATGCATCGAGGTGATGGGCGACTTGAAGGATAACAATGCGGTATTGCGGTCCCAGGCTTTTAATGAAGTGGCAAAAGCCACTGGTGATATCGAAGTAATCCAACAGGTTCCAACTGAGTGGAATCCCGAGTTATTCAAAAGTGGTGTAACCAATGCTTTACAGGCGCATCCTGAAGCCGATTGCATGTTCCTGGCAAGTGACTTTGCCTGGTCAGCCGTACAATCTGCATTAGAAAGCCAAAATCGTTGGGCAAAGATTGGTGAAAAGAATCATATCATCACCGCTACTTGCGACCTATTCCCAGACGCCTTGGTGGCTATGGAAGCGGGTTACATCGATGTCAGTACGATTTGGGATGCCTACACGCAGGCTCAAACCATGGTGAAAGTTTTGGTAGCAATTGCGAAGGGCGAAGATCCGGGTTGTGGTAAAGACGGATGCCTGGCCAAGGGTCGTACGGTAACGAAGGACACTCTCAAAGACGTTCCATTTATTTGGGCGAAAGATTACGCAAACTGGCACGGTACCAACTAATCCATTCAATGGATGAGGGGTAGCGCCATCAAGGGCTTTGACAGTTGATCTCATCGTCGAAAAAGCAAAGCCCTTGATGGTATTTATTTATCCCTGTTTCTTTTGTCAATACAATTATCAGGAGGTCAAATGCTTAAAGGCATAGACAAAGCTATCTCACCCGATATGATCAAAGTATTAATGGAGATGGGGCATGGCGATGAATTAGTCATAGCAGATGGCAACTTTCCCGCTGCTAGCTTAGCCCAGAGAATCATTTGGGGGGGAGATATTAAGGTAAGTACCATCCTGGATTCGATATTGAAACTTTTTCCCCTGGACCAATATGTCGAACACCCGGTTGTATTAATGTCCGTGGTGCCAGGTGATCCCTATGTTCCCACCGTATGGGAAGGTTTTTATAAAGTAGTCAAGGCGCATGAGTCCGGGTTTGATAGTTTTGAATGGATAGATCGGTATTCATTTTATGAACGGACAAGCAGGGCTTATGCCGTGATCACTACCACCGATTTGAGTCTTTATGCAAATATTATCTTGAAGAAAGGCGTCATTACGGATCATTAATCAACTGTCGTCTTCTTAATTATTTCTTAATTCTTTCCCCCAATCCCCTCATTTCTTCCTTATTCTCCAAAGCTATGCTATCCATCGTTCAACGGGGTCGGCCCTCAACCGGCCCCGATCTGTATGGTTGCAGAAAGCTGACTCAATGGATATCCATCAATACTCACCGTTCGTCGTGGTTCATCCGCAAGGAGAAGCCGCACCTCACAAGACCTGGCGATCATGGCTCATCGGCCGCCCGCTCCAAACCGCGGATGCACCCAACCAAACCATCGGGAAAGCGATCGGCCTGGCGGTTTTTGCGTCGGATGCGCTTTCTTCCACCGCCTATGCCACCCAGGAGATTATGATCATCCTGGTTGCGATCGGTACGAGTGCACTCAACCTGGTATTTCCCATCTCGCTGGCGATCGTCACGCTGATGGTGATCGTGACCATCTCATACCAGCAGACGATTCACTCGTATCCGGGAGGCGGCGGCGCTTACATCGTCGCTCGCGATAACCTCGGCGAGTTGCCGGCCCAGACCGCCGGGGCTGCCTTGCTGACCGATTACATCCTGACTGTGGCAGTTTCCATCTCCTCCGGGGTGGCCCAAATCGTCTCTGCGTTTCCATTACTCAACCCCTATCGGGTCACCATTTCCGTAGCCCTGGTCTTATTCATCATGTTGATGAATCTCCGGGGAGTGAAAGAGTCGGGGGCCCTGTTTGCGATTCCTGTTTACTTTTTCGTATTCACCATGTTCATCACCGTCGGTTTAGGCTTCCTGCGCTACTTTACCGGATCCCTGGGAACAGTGGTCAACCCGCCTGTCATCACGGCCATTGGGACTCTCGGAGTGGTTACTCCCTTCCTGCTTCTGCATGCTTTTTCCAGCGGCACATCTGCTCTGACCGGTATCGAAGCAATCTCGAACGGGATTACTGCTTTCAAAGAACCCCGCAGCAAGAATGCAGGCACAACCCTATTGTGGATGTCAGGCATCCTGGCCACCTTGTTTCTGGCCATCTCTTTCCTCTCCGGGCGGATTAGCGCCATCCCCTCCGAAGGAGAAACGATCATATCTCAGTTGGCCCGTACTGTATTTGCCGGACAGGGAGTGCTTTACTTGGCGCTAATTTCAGGCACAGCCGTCATTCTGGTGATGGCAGCGAACACGGCCTTCGCCGATTTCCCTCGCCTGGGTGCGTTGCATGCCACCGATGGTTTTCTCCCGCGCCAGATGACCTTTCGGGGTAGCCGCCTGGTTTTTTCCAAAGGGATTATTGCCCTGGCAGTTCTGGCTTCTGCCCTCATCATCCTGTTCCAGGCCAGCGTCACCCGCCTCATCCCGCTCTACGCCATCGGGGTGTTTATGTCCTTCACCCTCTCGCAGGCAGGCATGGCCCGCCGCTGGTGGAAGTCCGGTCACCTGAAGGCAGGCGAGCAGATCGTCGAACCCGGCTCGGTCATCACCCTGGATCCCCGTTGGAAATTCAAGATGGTGATCAATAGCTTCGGCGCTGTCAGCACTTTTGTCGTCATGTTTATCTTTGCCATTACCAAGTTCAAGGACGGCGCCTGGATCATCATTCTGCTGATTCCTACCCTGGTCACCATCTTTTTCTCCATTCACCACCATTACAAAGCGGTCGCGAAAAAACTGTCTCTCGACCAGTTCCGCTCCTCTTTTCGCATCACCCACCACCGCGTCATTCTCCTGGTCGGGGGTGTCCACCGCGGATCGTTGAGTGCGCTCGCTTACGCCCGTTCTCTCTCCCCGGATGTAACCGCCGTCTACGTCTCAATCAATCCCCAGGATGAAGGCAAGGTTCGCGACAAGTGGAGCAAGTATGGAGAAGGCATTCGCCTGGTCATCCTGCAATCCTCCTACCGGCTGTTCATTGAACCCGTCATGGAGTATATCGAGAGCCTGTTGGCGTTGCGCCAGGCCAACGAGCTGTTAACCATCGTCGTCCCGCAGTTTGTCACCAAACATTGGTGGGAAAACTTGCTCCACGATCAGACCGCACTTCTCTTGCGTTTTGCCTTGCTGCTCAAGCCGGGTGTCGTGGTCATCGAAGTCCCCTATCAGGTATAGCGGGAGGCCCGTAATTCTCCTCGTAAGATGGTTCGTAGAGACGCCCCGCTGGGGCGTCTCCCTCGT
>JAQTMA010000052.1:12715-16835 GCA_028714615.1 Anaerolineaceae bacterium
GAGTCTATACATCCCCGGGAAATTTCCAGGTCGTGGCTGCACAGCGCCTCATAGCAAAGGGATAATTTGGCCTGGCTGCTCACCGCGCCGTCCATGGCGCTGCGCGTAAAGCCATTCATATCCGGGGCACTTCCTCCGGAGAATCATTCCATTCTAGCGAATATGGACTAGAATGGAACAGAGAATGACACGCTCACGCACCTCTCTTCACGTTCTGATACACCTATCCTACGCTGTTGGGATCGTTGCCGCCTCCACCCTGATTCTCATCCTTTTTCGCAGGGTTTTCTCAACCTCCATCATTGCTCTCCTGTATTTGATCCCGGTCGGCATTAGCGCAACGTTTTGGGGCCGGTTGGCGGGCATCACCACATCGGTCCTATCTTTTCTCGCGTATAACTATTTCTTTCTCCCCCCGTTTTATACGTTCCGGGTTGCCCATCCCCAAGATTTTCTGGTCATGATCGTTATGCTCATGGTAGCCGGGTTGATAAGTAGCTTGATGGCGCGCGTCCAGACCAACCTGACCAAAGCTCAGGCGCGCGAGAGGGAAGCGCTCCAGCTCAATAAACTCAGCCTGGACCTGACCGGTAGACACGACCAGGCGCACATCGCGGAGATCCTGGCTCGCCACCTGGCTGAATTCTTCCTGACCTGCATGGTTGAAGTGGAAGTCTTTGGGGCGGAGAAAAATATGATCGCCACCGCCCCGGAAGGGCCTCGATCGTGTTCAGGAGCGCCCGACAAACTGATCCCGATTGCCTCCAAGCGCGGCCTTCTGGGTGAAATTCGTATCTGGGGCACTACCCAACGACTGTCACCTGAAGAAGACCGGCTCTTGGAAACGTTTTCCAATCAGGGGGCATTGGCCCTCGATCGAGCCATCCTGGATGCCAGCGAAACTCGCGCCCGCATCTTAGAAGAGAGCGATCGCCTGAAAACCGCCATTCTCTCATCTGTATCGCACGACCTACGCACACCCCTGGCGACCATTCAGACTTCTGCGACGACACTGTTCAATCCCGGCCTTAACCTTGCCGGCGAGGCACGGACCGAATTGGAATCGCTGCTTCTTGAAGAGATCGATCGCATGATCCAGCTCGTTGGCAACCTCCTCAACATGTCCCGCATCGAAGCCGGCGCCCTCAAACTGCACCGCCAGTGGAACGATTTGACGGAAATTATCGACAACTGCATGATCCGTTTGAGGAACATCTCTTCCCGTCATAAGATCGAGCTGATTATCCCCGACAATCTCCCCCTCATCTCCGTGGATTCGGTTCTCATGGAACAGGTGCTCATCAATCTGGTCAGCAACAGTTTGAAGTTTTCGCCTCCCCTTTCCACAATCCGCATCAGCGCGAAAGCGGACGAGCAAGTCCTTCAGGTGACCGTGAGCAACCAGGGACCACCGATTCCCGGAGACTATCTCGACCACGTGTTTGAAAAGTTCTACCCAATCCCAGGCAGGCAAAATGCTGAAGGAATCGGGTTGGGTTTATCGATCTGTAAAGGCATCGTCGAAGCTCACGGTGGAAAAATTGTTGCCGTCAATCTGCCCGAGGGAGTAGCCTTTTCCTTTACGATTCCATTGCCCTGGAATGGCACCCGGCCTGTCTTGCCGGAAGAAGAGGGGGAAGAAGCATGAGCGTTGCGCCCCAAATCCTGGTGATCGATGATGAAGCCCAGATTCTGCGTGCGCTGCGAACGATCCTGGCGCAGCAGGATTACAAGGTTAGCACCGCCGCAACGGGAGAAGATGGCCTGGCGCTGGCGGTCGCTGTACAACCCGATATCATCATCCTCGATTTGGGCTTGCCAGATCTGACCGGAGTGGAGGTTTGCCAGCGTTTACGAGAATGGACGGATTTGCCGGTGATTGTGCTATCCGCTCACGATAACGACCCGGAAAAGGTGGCCGCATTGGATGCCGGGGCAGACGATTATTTAACCAAACCATTCAGCGTGGAAGAATTGCTGGCGCGTATTCGAGTCGCGTTACGGCATTCTTCGAAAGCTTCGGGAGCCAAAAGCAACCTGATCGTAGTAAACAACTTGCAGATCGATCTCATCAAGCACCTGGTGACCTGTAACGGCGAGCGGGTAAAACTGACCGCCACAGAATACAAGTTGTTGGCATTTCTCGCCGGTAACCCCGGGCGTATCCTGACCCATCAGGCCATCCTAAACTATGTTTGGGGATATTCGGATGGCAGCCAGATGGGTTACCTGCGCGTTTATATCCGTCAATTGCGCCAGAAGTTGGAAGTCGATCCCCGCAATCCTCAGATCATCCTCACCGAATCGGGAATTGGCTACCGGTTTAATGCCTGAGCATGCACCCCCATGCTTGGAAAGCCCGGCATGCTGGGTGGTCGGTGATCGGGCGTCCGGTGGTATTCGTGTGGCTTGCCCGCCATTCAGTTGACAGCTAGTCGATATTTCTGGTAGGTCTTATTGTTGACTATATATATCTCTTTTATCATAATTATGGTATACTCAAAAAGTAATTCGGGGAAATGGTTTTCTTCTAGACTGGTTGCCAGTTCGTACGGCAGAAAGTAGCAGGTGGATCAGCCAGGGGATAGATCCTCCACGGTATTGTTCTGATACGCACTTCTATTGGCTTGGCCTGTGATCACGGAAAGAATCGTGCCCATTCAGGCAATGTAGAGTTGTTCATCTCACAAGTACCTAATGGTAGGAGAAATGCGGATGAAAAAAATCGTTGCGATCGGTTTATTGTTGATGCTCGTATTAGGTTTTACCATCCCCGTATCGGCCGCGCCGCTTTATAAAGCAAAAACGTACACGGTCCTTGTTGGAGCGGAAAACATTCCCCAAGGAATTGGGGTGATGTCGTTCTTCCCTGGAACCCTCAGCATTCATGTCGGTGACACCGTCGTCTGGAAAGCAAACAGCCACGAGATCCATACTGTGACATTCCTGGCTGGAACGATGCTTGAGGATTTCGTCATTCCCGCGCCGCCAAATATGGCCAGTCCCCTGCAAATCAACCCGAAGGCGGCTTTCCCGGTTCCTCCCCAGGGCGGAGCGTATGATGGATCGACTTACGCAAATTCTGGGATCTTATCGACAGATCCCGGTCAGGCGCTTCAGTATAGCCTGACTTTCACAAAGCAAGGTTCATTCCCTTATGTGTGCTTCGTGCATGGCATGATGATGTCGGGCACGATCAATGTCGTCGGCAATCGCGGAGAGGTTGAATCGCCTTCGGATGTCTCCGAACAAGCATCCCACCAGGTCGCCGTCGCTCTCGCCAAAGGGAGAGCATTGATCGGTACAGCCACGGCGCAGGTTCCCGCCCCCATCCACAACCCGGATGGCACCACCACCCGCACCGTCCTGATCGGATTCTCCAAGGCATCCACCGAGCTGATGCGCTTCTTCCCAAGCAAACTGGTTGTCCACCCGGGTGATACGGTGAATTTCATGCTCAGTCAAGCGAATGATGCACCGCATACAGTAACGTTCTTGAACGGGCATCCGGATATCCCACTGGTCGTCCCGGTACCCAACCCCCCGGGTCCCCCGATTCTGCTATTCAATAGCCAGGTGTTGTTCCCGATCAATCCCGGCGTAGCCTTGAATGCCACCGATATCTTTAGCTCTGGCTTCCTGGCTCCTGGAGGCGGCCCGAATAGCTTCACCCTGAAGATTGGGAAAATCAGCGGAAGCTTTAATTATGAATGCTTGCTTCACGATACCAGTGGAATGATGGGCGTCATCAAGGTAGTTCCGTAGCAGCATCCACCTTTCGATAAGAGAACACCCTCCTGATCCATCACATCGAGAGGGTGTTTTCTCTATTATGTTATGGTGTCCATTTTCAGTATTGCTCAAGGGCTTACGGCTGGGCGTAAGATTGGCTGGGGTTGTTCGTTAGGGTTAGAATACTTGGGCAAGGGTAAGGGTTGGTACTTTGCGCCGCTGCCAATGCTCCCATATGGGATATAAAATATTTGGGTTTCACTATCCGCTCCCAGGGTGATGTCCTGAAAAGCAAACAGCAGGTATTTTCCATCCGGGCTGAATTGCGGGCCGCTGTAACAGCAAACCTTGTTGATCGGATTGACCGAGAGCAATGCTTTGTAAGTCA
>JAQTMA010000052.1:16935-21269 GCA_028714615.1 Anaerolineaceae bacterium
CTGGCTACCATCGATATTCGCCATCCAGATATTTCTCCCCAACAAAAAGGCAACCTTATCTGCGCCTCCGATAACCGGTGATACGAGGGCGGGCGGTGTGGCTGTGTTGGCTGCCTCTGGTGTTTGGGTCAGGGTGGGCGCCGGCGTCTCAGTAACAGTGGGGATCGGAATGACTACCTCGGCGTTAGCCCGGGTCGCGATTGCCAGCGGTGGCCTCGTAATTGTCGCGAAAGCTGCCACAAAATCACTGGGGGTCGCCGTTTTCTCTGGGTTGCCCTGCCGGAGGAAAAAGTAACTTCCTCCCGCCAGGACCAGCAGGATGACGACCAACCCTGCCATCAGGACCACCTTGTTTTTCTTGGCAACTTTCTCAGGGGGTGAGATCGTCCCATTTTGGACGGTGGTTGCGCCTACCGTAGGCTTTTCAACCCTGGGCTCTGCTCGCATAGCAACAACTGTCGACGCTAGGGGAGGAGGAACAACCCCTGCCGGTTCAATGAGTGTAGCGGGAGGACGAACTGCTGGAGATTGCGTTTCGATAATAGTGGCGAGGGTTGGCAATGGGGGCGCCGCCATTTCTTTTTCGGGTTTTTGGGTTTGCCCATCCTCCTTAGGCCCCACCTGATCCAGCGCTTCCTGGAGAGCTGCAGCCATCTCCGCGCACGTTTGGAAGCGGTTTGCCCGATCTTTTTCCAAGGCGCGGTTGACGATAGCCTTGACCGCTTCCGGAATCCCAGGGTGCAGCTTACTGAGGTCCGGAACCGGATCGTTGAGGTGCTTCATCATTAAGGTCATCGCAGAATCAGCTTCAAAAGGTGGCTGCCCACCGAGTGTTTCAAAGAGGGTCACACCGAGGGAATAGATATCGGAGCGCGCATCGGGGTGTAGTCCCTGTATTTGCTCAGGCGACATATAAAGGGCTGTTCCCAGCACAGCGCCCGTGGCAGTATGTTGCTGCCCACCAAGAATTCGGGCAATGCCAAAATCCATTAAGATAGCATTGCCGTTCACATCCAGCATTACATTAGCAGGTTTGATATCCCGATGAATCAAGCCGCGTTGGTGGGCATAATCTGCAGCCTTGCAGATGTCGATGGTGAAGTGCAGCACATCGCGAATGGGTAGATGCCGCCCGCTATCGTTCATGCGTTTGATGCGACTTTGCAGCGTCTCCCCCGGTACAAATTCCAGAACCATGTAATACAGGTCAGCGTCATGATTGAAATCGAACACCTGGACGATGTTTGGGTGACGCAATCGTGCGATCGCAGTCGCTTCGGATTCAAAACGTCTGATAAACTCATCGTTACTCGAAAGATGGGGATGAATTAACTTTACCGCGACCGTACGCTGAAGGTTCGGATCTGTAGCTTTATAAACAGCAGACATGCCGCCCTGGCCGAGCAGCTCTTCGATCCGGTACCTATTCCCCAGTATTTGTCCCACCCAACGGTCCGTTGCCATTAATCCCTCCCGAAAACGCTCGAAGTGCATCATGGTTCGATCAGCCAGAGCCAGGCATTGTCAAAGGTGCATACCGTTCGGCCCGATTCAGAGGCAGCAATCATCGCCAGGAATCCATCATCAAATATGGCCTGGCGATTCGCATAATTGCTTACCGCCGTTTGGTAGGCAGCTTCGCTTTGCTTGAGAATATCCTGATACTCCTTCAATTGCTCTTGATAATCCTTAAGGGCCTGAGAGCTTGTCTGGTCCATCGGGGGCATCGGTTTCGGTGGGGAAGGGAGTCTTGTAGGGGGCTTTGTGGTATCCACCTCGCCGATCTTCACTCCATTGGTATAAATCTCGATCAAGCGCCCGCGCGCGATCACAGCCAGCCGGTTTTTGGTTCCATTCTGCCACGCAAAGGAACGGTCTTCAGTTTTGGGATAGAAATCGTGGATATTGGCGATTTCTCCATCCGCCAGTGCTGTAAAAAGGACATGACCGTTGGCGAATCGAGTGGCAAGCACCATATACTGGTTCGGCTTGTTCTTGTCGCCATTCGAACGGAACATAAAGCCACATCCGGATGAGCCGTACTGGGTATCCCAGGTGATATCGGCGGTCAGGGCAAAATCCGCGGCGGTCACTTCCATGTGGTCGTTTCCGTAAGTAACCTGCTGGTACCCGGTGATCTTCAGTACCAGTGGGTCGTGCACCCAACCAACACGCCCCTTCGTTGTGTCCAGCCCATATTGAGGGATTTCTGCAACAATCGGGGCAGCAATTGTCGCAATCGCCAGTTGCGAATCGGAGCGATTTCCCGAGCGCGCCGTTTGAGTGATCTGGATCTCGAGGCTTTTCTGCGTCGCTTTTGCCTGAGCGGTCGCCAGGGCATCCGTAGACGCACCAGACTGCTTGGCGGCAGTCGCCGTTTGCGCGACCGCGGCACTCAAGCTGCTGAGGGTTGGGGTTGACCGTTGACCTGCGCCGAAGATTGAACAACCCTGGAGAGAAGCCAACAAAATGCCGGTAGCTAGAAAAGCAAGAGTGATTTCGGTATTCATCCTTTTCACAGGCAACCCTCCATTCACTTAATCTTTCCGCTTGATGAGCACAAGAATACCCGCAATGAAGATCCCCACAATAATTGCCTGGGCGCCCCAAGCCTTGACCAACCAGGCGCGGAAAATGGCGGGGTCGTTTTTATTGACGAAAGCCCAACCGAACTTATCTCGTACATTACTGATCACACCCTCAGCTTGCTGGACGGCGGAGTTACGCGCCGTTTCGTATTTCAGAACATCTTTCTGGTATTGTTCCATTTCCGCCTGGTATACCTCGGCCTGTGATTCAAAAAGCGCCATCTGGTTCTTGTAGTCCTCCTGAATGATGGCGACGTCATCCTGGTAGGCTTGCAGAGCATTTAAGTATTGAACCATTGCGACCTGGTCACTCTGGTCGGTAGGAGGTTTGGGGGAGGGAGGGATCGTGGGTTCGGCGGGTTTTTTGCTTAACGCCGCTGGCTTGACTACGGCTGGTTGATCAACTTCTTCGGAATAGAACTGCCCAACACCAGGAAAGTTGCAGGAATTGGGAGTAAATATCGCCGTACCCATGCAGCGGCAACCCATGGCAGTTTTGTCAGCCAACGACATGGTCTTCCGCAGATCTTCTGGGATACTCCAGCACGAATCCGCGGCTACGTCAGAGCCGAAACCGACAATCCCGATCAAGCCTTCGAATGCCCAACGCGTGGATGCGATAGCGCTGATGGTTTCGGGAACCGGCGCCAGTGCTCCGCTCAGAACGATCTGGGGAATGAGCAGCATGATCATGATCATCGGCGCCGAAGAAGCCGCCGGAGCCAGCGCGGATGCCAGCAGGCCACATACCATCCCTGCCATGGCTGCGATCACCATGGTGATGTAGACGAGCCCAAATTCGAGGATTCCTCCGGGCATGTCAAAGGCCAGGAAGTGGATCACCGTATATGCCAGGGCGTGGTAGAACGCCAGTAGCAGCGCCACCCATACCTTCGATGCAACGTACGGAAAGACCTTCAGGCTTACCAGCCTTTCGCGTTTATAGATATCCTCTTCTTTAACAAACTCTCGCATTTGAGATAAGCCGGCAACCAACAGACAGTAGATGGTCATAAGGAACAGGGTGATGGCTCCATTGGCAGCATGGCCTGTCTGGTAATTGAACGGTGCACGTCCCATCAAGGGAGCAATCACAAAATCGAGCATCGCTACCAGCGGCGCAGCCAGTAGCATCAACGTCAGGCTCGATCGGTCACGCACGAGGATGCGCAGGTTCCGCGCGGATAGCACCAGAAACTGGTTCAGTCCTGAGGCTGTCCGCTTGGGTTTAGACGTCGTCGCTTTAGCCGGTCGAGCTGGACGGTCAGACTGGACGGATCCTGGGGAGGCTTGTTTTAAAGCTTCAACGATATATTTCTGGTATGCCGGGCTGTCTTGAAAACGTTTCGCCCATTCTTGAGCTGACCCCTTGGTAGGGTCGTCCAGGATGGCGTAGATTTGATCGAATTCCATCGCGTGGGCACGCTGCTCGCGTTCAGAACGGAAAGAGGCGAAATAAGTGAGTGCTTCGTCCGGTGGTCCGAACCAGGCAAGGTAACCCCCTCTTGCCAGAAAAACCACCTTATCTGCCAGCATGACGTTCTTGGTGGCATGCGTGACCATCACAATCGTGCGCCCTTGGTCGGCCAACCGGCGCATCAGGTGCATAAAGGCGGTTTCAGTACCAGGGTCGAGACCGGAAGTGGGCTCGTCCAAGATGAATAAGCCGGGCGAGGTCAGTAATTCCACCCCAATGGACACTCGTTTGATTTGTCCGCCGCTCAGCTTGCTGATCGAACTGTCTTT
>JAQTMA010000053.1:0-14528 GCA_028714615.1 Anaerolineaceae bacterium
CCCATCTCTCGCACTTTCCCCAGGTAGATGTCGCGTCCCAGGGATCGGTGCATGTAACAATGCCCATTCTTACGCACTCTTCCCAGGTATTCATCCGGACCGAAGCGCGTCTGAAATACCTTGCCATTGGATAAATCGACGCGCCCTATGTATTTGTCGGGGCCAAGGCGGGATTCGAAGATTCTCCCGTTTTCTGCATCGACGTGACCAACATAGCGGTCAGGACCGAAGCGGGCTTCATACACCTTGCCATCCAATTCAACATGTCCCAGGTATTCGTCGGGACTCATCGATTTATGTCGATAAACCTTATTCAATCTGTCGCCTCCTATCACCGGTCTCACCTGAAGGGTTATTTCCCCAGTATGGCATACATGCGATGGTTAGTCAAATTTATAGTTCAATATCAAATTCTCCGGTAATTACTCGCTGAGGTTCTTCGACCGATATATCAAAGCGCCTTCGCCAGCGGATTAAGGAAAGCGAGAATTCCAACCAGGCTTTTACCGATGCTGTAGTGAACTCTTTTGCGAGCGCGGCTTCGATGCGTGATTCCTCGATCAGACCGGCCTGTTCGATGGCCAAGCGTGTGAAGATCAACCAGCGTAAATCCCACAATAATGCTGGACCATCACGGCTGCAGGTGACGAGAGATTCCCCTTGCTGTACGAAAGCCATCCCAGTGATAGGTCCCTCTTGTTTACTCCGTTGGACAAGTTTCCCCTCTGGGAAACTCCACAGGCATACAGTGCCTTCCAGGTCGCCAGACGCCAACAACAGCGCCTCAGGATGGAAAGCCAAGGTGGAAACCTGGGCGTTGTGTTCCTGCAGTCGGGTGATCAATCGTCCCTCAGGATAGGTCCACAAAATGATAGTTTGGTCACGACTACCGGATACCAGAATACGCCCATCCGGACTGATCGCCAGGGCAGAAACTGCCTCGGAATGGCCTGAGGAGCCGGTTAACTGGGTACCTGAAGGGATGTCCCACATCTGGATAGACCCGTCTCCTAACCCGGCTGCCAGGGTAGATCCATCGGAACTGGCTGCCATGCTTAAAACCTCAGCATTTCCGACGTTGAATATTTTTTGTTCTGGACCATAGGGGAAGCGCCAAATGCGTAATGTCCGGTCGAAGCTGGCAGAAATCAGCACATGACCATCTTGAGCTATCTGCATGGCTCTAACAAGCCCCACATGATTCTCAAGAGTCTTCATCAATTGCTCGTCGCGCAATCTCCAAATCCGTATCCGTCCGTCTCCACTGCCCGTTGCAATCATGTCTGTTTCAGAGCTGAATGCCAGGCACCAGACCTGGGCTGGGGATGAGGGTAAAACACCGATTGGTTGCTCTTTACCAACCTTCAACAGATAAACCAGGTTCTCATTCCCTGCCAGGGCCAATGTCTCACCGTCTGAAGCTGCAGCCAGGCACATGCTACCAGTTGGTAAGTTAGGAACCAGGGATATGGACTGTAAAGGGGGCTCCACCCCGATGCAATTGGCTGCCTTTTCCACCAATTGGAAAAAACCTGCCTGTGTATCAGAGGAGTCTGGCTGCCACCCTGAGGATTGCAGCGTTGACAGAATACGCGCGTCCCAAATTGGAGGGCCAACCTGCGCCAAAGTCCACAAGTCATCCCAGCGGTTTTCTCCTGTAAGCTGCCTGGTAACCGCTTCCCAATCTGTGTCGGTCATGTCGGCTAACCAGCGCACTCGTCGTCCGGGGGCGATACCCTGGATCCAGTCGGTGCGTCCAGCCAGGCGGGTTTGTTCAACGATGCGGGAGCGTAACCGGCGCCCGGCGATGTCATACATCCCGGCGAGCAGCGTGTGGTTGAAATCCAGGTCCTCATAGCGCTGCCATTGTCCAGTTAAAAAGAAGAACAATGCCCGGCGGCCAGCCTCCTCAGGCAGAAGAAATTCACCCTGAGCGAGATCACCAGCAGGAGCATAGTCATGGAGCAAAAAAAGATCAAAAATTGCTTCGCATGCTGTGGAATTCCCGGACCTGGCAAGCTCGGCAAGGGTGCGTAACCCTACCTCGCGTTGATGTTGGCTTCGAAAGTCCGGCAGTTCATCAGCCAGTCGATGGATGACAGCGAACTGTTGAGTGGTTTCTGCACGAACCGTCAATGCCCAATCACCTAGATCAGCCGATTGAGCGCGTACGAGCAAACGCTGTTGTATAGCTGGTGGGCTATTTCGAAAAAAGTGGGTGAGCAGATCTTGATCAGGATCCAAAGCATCATAAAGGTCAACTTGCCCGGTCAGTAGATAGAATCCTGCACACAGTGCTTCTTGGCCAGGTACGTAACCCGCATTTATTGCAATCTGCCCTGCAATTGGATCATCAAGCACCAGGAATAGTTCGCACAACGCTTCACGCGCAGGGTGTAGTCCCTCCCGGGCCAGATAGATCAGTGCTGAACGGGCGTCGTCTCGCACGAACTCAGCCTGATTACTCAAGACTACCTTGAAAAGGGTTTCGACCGCTTCGGTAGAACCCTCTTGCTGGAGACTGAAGATAGCCCCCTTCAATAACAGGCGGGTACGTAATGACGGCTCCAGGGATTCGGCGCTAACAGGGTGATCTAGCAAGAGATGCAGGCGGTCGAGCTCTTCAGAATTCATCTGGATTCAGACCAGCCCAGGGGATCAATTCCGGTTAATAAAACTTGCCCGTCCGGTGTGAGGATCACTTCAGCAGAAGGGACTGAATCGAAGTCAGCCGGGGTATGGCGAGGCGAAAAGAAATGCAGGCTCTTATTTGCTGATCCGAGTAACCCATGCGCCAGGCGCTGGTTAACCAAGTAACGCCCTGCGATTAATACATCCAGGTTGTTGAGCAATCTATCGATACGCGGCATACGCTGAACTTCGGACCAGGTGTAGCCGGTGAATAGGATGACTCCCAATGAGGTATTTTCCTGGAGTAGAGCCAACAAGGTTTCCAAAGGCCTGCGTTGTTGAAGCGGTTCACCTCCGCTGATTGTAACTCCCTGGATAATCGGAATGTGCGCCTCGATTAGCTCAAAGAGTTGATCAACCGATACAGCTTCTCCTGAATGATAAGGGTGGGTCTTTGGGTTGAAACACCCCGGGCAGCCTAAAGTACAGCCCTGCACCCATATGGTGAAACGCTTCCCAGGTCCATTTACCTGGCTGACCGGCAGATACGCATGCAGACGCAGGATCGATACCATCCCCATAAATGCGAATTAACCTTTGCTCTTGATCTTGAGGTGGTGAAGTAGTTGCTCGGAATTCGGCGTTTCCATTGCTTCAGGCGTCATCTCTCGCATAACAATATCACCCCCCAAGGCTCCTTCTAACCCGCGAGTCAAGTTCAAACATTGATCACCCTTAGCGCCACGCACCCGGACTTGTACCTGCCCACTCTGATCGATGGTGACCTCAATTTCTTGTATATCCATTCGAACCTCCATGGTCCGTTAAGCGGTCCGTCTTAACAACATGTGGATGCGACCTTCCTGGCCGACTTCTTCACTGACCAGGTTGAACCCTTGGGCTTCAAGTTGGACTTTGGCAGCGTGGTAAGCGTAGCGCTGGAAGAGCTGTTGAGAGAACTCCTTTTGTTTGATCCCAACCACACCCCACCAATCCGCAATAATTTCCCACGTTTCTCCGTTTTGACGTAGGCCGATATCATGTCCGAATCGGCGGGCTTTAACCCGGATTTGAACACTAGTCTGTTGACCCCCGAATCCACGAATTTTCTGATCGCCTTCTTCGTATTCAAAACCGAGATCATTCAATGCATCCAGAAGATACTCTTTCTCGACGATGCGAGTTTTGATGCGCGAAAAATGAGACATTGCTCCCAAGCCTTTCCAAGTATTAAGTGAGTTTTACTACCGGATAATCTTGATATGCCAATTGCCCGGTCTTCAGATCTCGGGCGGAGATGAGCAGACGCTTGTTCCCATCGATGTTAAATTCGACCTCATATCGTGGTTCCCCTTGCATAGCCGGCGGGATCGCGCTCAAGAAGGTTGGATTGTTCTCGTTCATCCAGAAAGACGAACGGTGTTCTTGCTCGTCTGGAGAAACAGGCATCACCCGGGCGGCCCCGGATGGATCGAAAACGAGCTCCAACGCCTGACCATTACCTCGCGGCCGCCGGTCGCCGATTTCAAAAATTGCGATGCCCAGTTGAGCCTGACCATCGTAGGTAGCTTTCACGGTAAAGCGGGCAACCGGCTCGCGAGTGGGATAGGGGGTACCGCGCGAGACCACTGGACGGTAATCATAGGTCGATTTATTGGGGTTGACGAAGCGGATAGCATAATCGTGTTGAATGTGATCATAAAAATCAACACCGGCAACATAGGCTGCTGCACCACGAGCGACAGCATCCAACGGGCGGTCGAACAAGACCCTCTCCTTCCCAAATATCTGGCGCATAGTACGTTGTACCGATGGGATCTGGCTGCTACCACCAACCATTAAGGCGGCAGAAATGCTGTCTTCACCGTACCCGTGTTCACGGGCAGATGAAATGGCAGCTCGTACGGTTTGATCGATCTGGTTATAAAGATCGTGTCGGTCCAGCAGTTCTTCGAATCTCGCCCGGGTGAAATCATCAGTCAGCACTAACCCGGTGATGGGGTTGATCACGGTAAGGTCGGCTTGATCAGTATAGGTAAGTTTTTCTTTGACCTGTTCGCATCCAACCAACAGGGCATTGCTCACGGGACGGACGCCATCATCCATATCCGATCGGTGGTTTTTATTCAAGACTTCTTGAAACAGCCACTGATCAATGCTGGCTCCACCGATTTCACGACCGGCTTTCCCTAAGACCCGGCAGCGACGACCACTTTGTACGTTGGCGTCATCTTCAACCCGCACCACAGTAGCCTGAAGTGTTCCCCCACCGAAATCAAAAAGCAGGTAAACGTTCCCTGGCAGGACGTGGGCGCCATAGCCCAGGGCGGCAGCGGATGGCTCATCGATCAGGCGATAACGAGAAACCCCAGCAGTTTCAGCCACCTTGGATAACCATTCCTCGTAATGTTCATAAGCTTCAACCGGGACACTGAAGGCGACTTCTTCTTCGTGCAAATTGAGATACTCCACTGCAAACACCAACAGGCCGGCTAGGAATTCCTTGCCGGCATCCGCGTGGGAGATTTCTACTCCATTTATTTTTACACGGATCGGGCTGCGGTGGCTAATGTACCGTTTCATCCAACGGAATGTTCGCTCGGATTCATAGAGGTTATTGGCAAGAACCTGCTCGCCAATCCAACGTCGCCGATCTGCAGCGTAGTGTATCAGCGAAGGGATGACAGCAATCTGTTCATTGCCCTGGTGGTACACGTGAGAATACCCCGGGATGAGCAAGGGCACACCTTCCTTGCGTTGATCATTCCAAATGGCTAAAACCGTATTTGATGTACCAAAATCAACTGCTAATCGACCGGGCATCCTATTTCATCACTCCATCACTAACCCATCTGCAACCCATCATCATCCCCTGGTATTTTACTCCAGTGCAAATGCAACCAAACGAGCATCCATCAGGCAGCAGAGGAAAATCGCAGCCGGTATCGTGGTATTCACGATAATGCTCCATCGATTATGATGTCAAATTCTCCTGACCGGATTGCGATGGATTCGCTGACCTCGATATCATACTGGAAACGATGGCGTAAGATCACCTGGATGTATCGCAGGGTTTTGGATAGCTGTGCTGGTAGTGTGGGGTCAGTTAACAAGCTATCCAGGGCTGCGAGCTGCGGTAAAGTCGCTGAACCCATCGGACGGGAAATGACGAGCGGAATATCGAGAACGCGCAAATCCCAAAGGGTTAACTTTGAAGCAGAATCGCCGACAGCCATGAAAGCCCCATTAGAGGATAGACTCAATGTCGTCAGGCGTTCTACTGGAACTGATACCCGCCCAATGGTATGCTGGCTTGTCCAATCAGTAAAATGGATACCTCCTTCTGATCCGGCGCTGACCAGCACAGAACGTCCGGAGACCATCGCAAGACCCTGGATGACACCTGTGTGTTGTGTCAACGGTATACGTCCCGCAGAGAGTCGGTTGGCGCGGGGCTCATAACTGATCACCTGGCCATTATTCTGCCCGACAAGCAACCGCTTGCTAGCTGGTGTAAACAATGCGCAATGCGCCATACTCGCATGGGTTTCAGATAAATGACTTCGACGAAAATGGAATGGTGAAAAGGGTTGGATTTCGAGCGTAGGCAAACTGACCAGAGTGATGGATTTGTGGAGTAAGGCCAGGGTGTGACCTTCGGCAGAGATACAAACTGAACGAGGCCAGAAGTGGAACGTCTTCTCTACAAATACCTGTTGCGAGGAGATATCCCAAACGCGGACGAGTTGGTCCCGACCGGTTGATAGGATGCGACCAGGACCTGCGGCGATCAGAGCAGTAACTGCACCTCGGTGACTGCCAAAATATGTTAAACGGTTGTTTGACCAGAGATAAATGCCACAGGGCGTGCTTGTCAGCGAGCGTTCCCCGGCGAACAAGTCTCCATTTTGCGTATAGGTAAGGGTTCCCACTGAGTGAGCGAAGCCTTTAATGGATTGAGCAAGCTGCCCTTGGTGGTAATTCCATATTGCAACTTTTCCCAAGCTGGATGCAATAGCGATTTCACTGCCGCTCGGGGCGAACGCGATCGCATTGATGCGTCCGCTTATCCGGATTGTTGCGCGCAAGACTGCAGGTGGCAATAGACCCTCAACACTGGAATTGTCATCGCGGAGTAAACCGGAAACCAATTCAGACAGTGTATGAAAAAGGATCAGGTCATCACTTGCCGCTGGTTGCCAGCCCGACGAGGTAAGGATTCGTAAAATTTGGACGCTCCAGCGAAACGGCAGAAGCAAGGCAAGCTTCCATAGGCGAGACCACTCGTGGTTTGTGGCGAGCATGGTGGTGAGAATCTCTGTTTCCTCGTTCCCCAGTTCCTCTGCACGTGAGTGGAAATTCCCACCAGCTACGACTGATAGGAAATCCGTGCGGCCAGCGTGTTGGAGAGAAGCCAATACGCGTTTTTTCAATTCTGGCGCAGCACCTGCATAGAGGGTCGAAAGCAAGCCTCGGTCGAAATCCAGAGTATCGTATTTCTGCCACTGTCCGGTTAGGAAAAGAAACAAAGCTCGTTCTCCAGGATCCTCCGGTTCATAGCGAGCCTGGATGGCTGCCAGCTCTGCCTGTGGATCTCCGCTCTGGATCACCAGGCGGCATAAGGCATCTTGAGTTTCCGGGTTGCGCAATCTCTGCAAGGCAATTTGCGCCCCGGAAGCAATCTGTCCATCCCGATCTTGGGCTGCATTTACCAATGCATCGATATTTTCGGCGGGCAAGTATTCCAATAATGTGTTTCGTCCGGTCTTGAGGGCGCTTAAAACCCTGACCTCAACCGGTGTCTGCGCGACATATCCCACCTGGAGCAGAATTTCTTGCAACTCAACCGAGCGAGTCTTCGCCCAGAAAGTACAGAAAGCATCAACGGCCAATGTGTCTTGAAGGGAGAGCAAGCATTCTCGCGCCCGTTCTGCCCGAGGAAGGTCATCCGAACGCAAGGCGGAGATTAAAGCTTCCACTCCCTCGGCGCCCGTCGACAAGGCAATATCGCTGTGCCCGGCTTGCAATGCGCTCAAAACCCGGATCGGGACAGGCGTACGAGCAATGTAATCGTGAGCGGCGATGAGTTCTCCCAAATAAGCATTGCCCGTTTGCACCCAATATGTACAGAGCGTATCGACGATTTCAGGAGACGCGAGCCTATCCATACAAGTGTGCGCCGGGATAGACAGGCGAGTATCCAGCTCGCTACATGCCTCGAAGAGTGGGGGAAAAACATCCGCTCTCCCATGAATTAAACCATCGGATTGGTTCAGTAGAAGCAGCGAATAGACCCGGGCGTCAGGCGGCTGGTGAGCTGCCTGGCCTTTGCTGAGGAGAATATCCAACAAATCCGGATTGCGATTCTGCACCCATGTGTCCCAGCTAGCATCCAGGCAAGGCTGGGCGTTCAGGTGCAGGATCGTATTCGAAGCGATCTCACGCACATGGGGGTCCAGGTGTGAGCTCAACGCCAGGGCCAGGATGCGGGTAGACGGTGCACTACCCTGCATGGCGGCCTGCGAGAGTTGGCTGGCTGCCGATAGGCGCAACCAACCCCCAACCACCGGGAAGCGGTTCCAGAGCTGGCGAGACCTGCGTTGTAAAATAGGACCTTCTTTGGTCTGATGGGGAATTTTTACTGGATATTTCACGGGTGAAGTTTGGGTTCGCTGCGCTTGATTTGTAGTGGAACGAACTGCTGCTCAGCTTCGCGTGTCTCCTGAAAGGAGGCGGATTGGGCGCGGCCTTCGGTTAACCAATTTCGCAGGGAGCTGACTGTTTCACGTTGTGAAACGGAGAGAGGGACTTGCCGACCTAAGGCGCTCAGGATATCCTCAGTCGTAAATTCACGCCCAGCATCGAAACCCAGGTACATGGCGTCTATGATAGCTTGTTCCAACTCGGATCCTACGTACCCTTCGGACTGGTGTGCGAGCAGCTCTACATTGTAATCCTGAGCGAGGCGTTGGCGCTTGCGTAAGTGAACTGCCAAGATCTCCATACGCTCATCCAGGGTGGGGAGGTCGAGAAAGAAGATCTCATCAAAACGTCCTTTGCGCAGCAACTCGGCGGGCAAGCTGGTGATGTCATTTGCGGTAGCGACTACAAAGCAAGGTGCAGTTTTTTCCTGCATCCAGGTCAAAAGGGTGCCGAATACACGGGTACTGGTACCGCTATCCAGGCCGCCATGAGCCAGGGCTTTTTCGATCTCGTCGATCCAAACAATGCAAGGAGCCACTGTTTCCGCCACCCGTAAGGCGCGCCGGGCGCGTTCCTCTGATTCACCTACCAGGCTGCCAAAGAGAGCGCCAACGTCCAGGCGTAATAGGGGGAGGCGCCATAATCCACCGATCATCTTAGCAGTCAGGCTTTTCCCGGTTCCAGGAATACCAATGAGAGCGATACCTTTGGGAGATGGCAAACCATATTGGCGGGCTTCCTGGGTAAATGCTCGTTCGCGCAACCGTAGCCAGTGTTTTAACACTCCCAGCCCACCCACATTATCGGGGGTTTCAGTTACCGGATAGAACTCCAACGCTTCAGATTCCCGGATGATTTGCTTTTTCTCTTCTGTCACCAGGTCGATATCACGGTCATCCAAGACACCATCGCTTACTATCGCTTTGGCAAAGACGCGTTGCGCTTGAGCTGTTGTTAGGCCGAGCGCAGCTTGGATCAGCTTTTCGCGCCCTAAAGGGGTAAGGGTGACCTTAACCCCAGGGGTTTGAGTCAAGCGTTCAAGAACTTGTTCCAGTTCCATGACGGTCGGAGCTGGGTATTCAATCACTACAACCTCATCGCGTAATTCATCCGGAACTTGGGAAGGCGGGGCGGTAATTAAAATCGATTTTTTCGTGAATTTGAGGCGTTGAGCTAGATTACGTAGTTTTCGCTTCACCTGTGGATTGTTCCAGGCTTCGTGAAAATCCTTGAGAATAAAAAGCGGGCTATTGTCACTCTTATCGATTTGTTCCAGCGCGGTAAGAGCATCTCGGGCTGTCGGAAGCGGGAAAGCTGCGGTAGTAAGCCACAAGAAGCCATCTGCTGCATCCCAGGTCAGGCAAGGGCGTTGAGTATGTTCACAAACTTGTTTGATCTGTTGGATGGCGCGCTCTTCCTCCATCGTAACGAGGAATATCAGGGTAAACCTGGCACGCAGATAGGTGTCTAGCTCTTCTTCAAAACGCATGAAACGCGATTGCCTTTCTACCGAAGCCAATCATCAATAATACTTCGCATAGGATACTCTATGCAGATAAATAATCGATTATATCTTCGAAAGTAATGCGGACTTTTTTACCTGGAACTCTTCTTCGCTGATTACACCTTTCTGGCGAAGGTGATCGAGCTCTTCCAACAAGGAAGGGACGTCATCTGAACTTTGGGGTGTAGATCGTAGGGGAGCCTGGTCATGATCCAATCCAAGGTTCTCTTTCGCGTTGAGCATCGCTGTCTTGAACTGAATGGGATTTCCAATTCGATGAAATTGGTTGACCCCCAGTTCGGAGGCGGTCAATATCTCAATGTCACCGTAATTGAATACCCGACCAAGCATCGATTGGCTCAATTTAACATCGTTGACTTTTTCCAGTGACGAGTCGGTGACATTCTTGTTCAATACACCTGCGATCTGCATGACACGCCGGTTGGTGATGATATATTCTTTATTCGCCCAGTTCAGATAATCTTGGAGAAGCCCGGTCCCTGGGATAAGCAGGAGGATCAAACCGAGCCAGGTGAATGGGGATATCAGCACTAGGCTTTGGATGATCACTACTGCAGCGATGATTGCCGCCGCAAAGACCAGCTCAAACACGATGGAGCGAAAAAAGACAAACCAGTGTTGGTGGGCAACATGAATAACTTGTTCGCGATCACCAAGCATACTCTGTACGTAGTGGTTGACCATCGGGCTCTCTCCCTGAACGATCTCGAATCCATGCCTAAAGGTATACGATATTCAGATTATAGCATCAGATGGAAGTCAAGCAGGCAAAAAGCATGATCTCTGGCTGGTAGCTAGTGGTTTTCATTGCATCTATTCGCGAGAATCTCAATGCTATAATCATCATATGCCCTCAAGAGCATCCATTAGCGGATTAGATATACATTCCGCAGTTATTCAATCTGATTTCTTTTCAGGAGAACAAATATGATGGAGTTAACTTCCCAGGCAATCAAGGCTGCCCATCGTGTGCTGGCTGAGTTCCGTTATGACCTCCAGCCGGTATTGCGCGGCTATGCTGGACGGACTTTATATATCAATTTATCCGACCACACTATCCTTAGCCGGGTGGTTACGCAAGAAATGAAGGATACCTTTACCGGAGGTCGTGGTTTTGCTCTGTGGCTGTTATGGAATGCCGTCAACGGGAAAACACGTTGGGATGACCCTGAGAATGAGATCGTTATCTCCTGTGGTGTTATCGGAGGCATCACCAACTATCCAGGTACTGGAAAGGCGATTACAGTAACGATCTCGCCATTGACACATTCGATAAGCGATAGCAACGGTGGAGGATATTTTGGCCCATATATAAAGTTTGCTGGCTGGGATGCGCTGGAAATCCAAGGGAAATCAGACAAAGAAATCATCATTTTCATCGACGGCGACCGTGGCGTGGTAACCATCGAAGAGGCGCCACTCGAAGCGATTGATACACACCTCGTCTCCCGCCAGTTGACAGAAATGTATGCTGATAGTGAACGCGACAAGCGGAATGTTTCCGTTATCTCTGCCGGGCAGGCGGCTGATCATATTCCCATGTGCGGGCTCAACTTAAGTTATTATGATCCACGCCGCCAGGAGATTCGTATTAAGCAATGCGCCAGAGGGGGGCAAGGCCGGGTGTTGCGCGATAAGAAAATAAAAGCCGTGGTAGTTCGCTACTCTGGTTTGAATGCGAACAGCAACGGCGTCGCCGATATGGCGTTGTTACGTAAAGCCGGGCAGCGCATCAACAAAGAGATCACTGATTTCGACGCCAGCCAGAATGATATGCGGCATACTGGCACACCATACCTGGTTGAGATTATGAATCGGTTCGACCTGCTTCCTGTCCAAAACTTCCGCTTTGGTTCTGATTCGGAATCCTCGAAAATCAACGGAAGCCTGTGGAAGCAAATGTTCGATACCAGCGCCCCGGATGGTTGTTGGTACGGCTGTCAGATGGCTTGCGCACATGCAGTGCCGCACTTTCATCTAAAAACTGGTCCTTATCAGAGCCAGGTGGTGTTGGTGGACGGTCCTGAATACGAAACATTGGGGGCAATTGGTTCGAATTGCGCAATCTGGGATCCGGAAGCTGTACTGGAGATCAATTTCTATTGTGATACCTACGGGATCGATACCATCTCACTCGGTAATTCCCTGGCTTTTGCAATGGAATGCTTCGAGTATGGCATTCTCAATCAAGAGCGCACAGGTGGGATCAAACTGACCTGGGGTAACAGCGAAGCCGTTCTTGATCTGATCCACCAGATGGCGCGCGGCGAAGGCTTTGGGTTGGTGATTGGTCAAGGGGTACGCTCCATGAAAAAGATCTTCGTTGAGCAATTCGGCGCCGATCCCCATTTGCTTTCGGATATCGGCATGGAGATGAAAGGCCTCGAGGTTTCTGAGTATATGACCAAGGAATCGCTGGCACAACAAGGTGGCTATGCGTTAGCTTCAAAAGGAGCGCAACACGATGAGGCCTGGTTAATCTTCATGGAACTGGTGCATAAACAGCTTCCAACCTTCGAGGCGAAAGCAGAAGCGCTTTATTTCTTCCCGATTTGGCGTACCTGGTTTAGCTTGCAAGGGTTGTGTAAACTCCCCTGGAATGACATTATCCCGGTTAGTAATAAGACAGCAGCCGAGCCCGCCAAAGTTCCGGAACACATCGAGAATTATTGTTGGCTGTACGAAGGCGTTACCGGCACACCGGTTACGCTCGATGAGCTGATGTCCCAATCGGAGAAGGTTTACAATTTCCAGCGCATCTTCAACCTGCGGATGGGGTTTGGGAAGCGCGAGAACGATTACCCCCCATACCGAGCAATGGGACCTGTGACAGCCCTTGAGTACGAATCACGCAGCGAGCGGTACGATAACTCCCTACGCAATGACCTTGGTTTGGAGCCAGAGAAGATGGCTCTTGTAGATAAGATGGCGGCCTTACGACAATACCGTGAAAGCCGATATGAGCACTTGGTTGACGCAGTCTATTCGCGTAGGGGATGGACGAAACAAGGCATTCCTACCCTGGATACAGCTCACCGCCTGGGGATCGATTTTCCCGACGTTGTAGAGTTAATCACAGAAAACACTCGAACTGGGCTTGACTGCAAAGATCTCTGAGAATTCAAATCATGAGAAAACAGAGCTGAAAGGGTCGCTCTGTTTTCTCACGGTTACTCCTGAGACGAATGAATTGAGGGTTCCTTTATCATTGAGGCTGGGTGTCTTGATTCCAGAACCAATTGAAGCTAAAGAATCCTTGTGTACTCTGGGCCCGGATGGCGATTTGATTGAGTCCTTGTAACTCAGAGGGAATATCAAAGCTGGCCTCAATGGAACCACCTTCACCAGAATCGATGGTTCCTACCTGAATACCACCCAGGCCTTGCGTACCAAACTTGCCCATCGTCACGATGAAAGTTTGCGAAGCAGGGAAGTTCGCGGTGTTGATGGTCACCTTGCTATCCCTGACGACAGCGGTGATGCTGATGGTCGGAATTTTGGCGGATGGGGCCGTCGTTGCGACACCGGTTCCTTCGGGAGTAGGGGTGGTTGTGGGATTCGTTGAATTGTTCGTGAACCAGTTATAGCTGAAAAACCCTTGTGGGCTCTGCAAGCGAATGGCAATCAAAGCCTGGCCAGCCAGGTCGGGAGGAATGGAATAAGTCGCAGAGAAACTTCCCCCTTCTGGCGAGTCAGTCTTATCAACCACGATGCCTCCGACCCCTTTGGTGCCGATCTTGCCCATCGTCACGGTGAACGTTTGGTTGGCAGGAAAATTGGTGGCTTTAATAGTAACCTGTTGGTCCGGAACAACCTCAGTGATGGCAATCAGGGGAATACCGGAAGCATTTCCCGGTGTGGGAGTACTGGAACCATCCGATGGTGTCGCAGCAGGTGTTTCCGGGGGAGCAGATGTAGGACGGTTGTTGAACCAGTTGTAGCTAAAGAAGCCCTGGGAACTCTGGGTGCGGATAGCAATTTGATTCAGCCCGCGCAATTCGGCGGGGATATCAAAGCTGGTCTCGATGGAGCTGCCATCTCCCGAATCGATGGTGCCCACCTGGATGCCATCCACGCCAAGTGTACCGAACTTACCCATCGTCACGATGAAAGTTTGCGAAGATGGGAAATTGTTCGTCTGAATTGTGACGGACGTGTCTTGTACGACTGAAATGATGGTTATAGTTGGAATGGTTAACTGGGCATTGTTAGCGGCGGCAAAGCCCCCCAAAGATGCCAGCAAAACAAGCGAGATCACTGCAGCAGATAGATATTTCATGATTCCCCTCCTGGAACGAGCTTACACTGCATCCCGGTCGCTTTTGACCATTATGAATTGATTTGACAGTTCATTATACACACGCAAGCATACGATGTGCAAATCCAATATGTAGACGGATAGCTCCTCGGATAGGTTCCAAGCAAGTTTCAAAACCCCCTCAACAAACCGTGATTCCTCCCGGTAGTTCAGCCGTCTTACGACCCGCCACCATAACAACGATTATTTCCCGGGGTTGCCTGTGACTTCGGTGGAATCGGGAGCTTCCAGGTCGCCGCGTTCCATCGCTGCAAGCAGATCACGAGCTTCCTGCTCCTGCTCCACTGGGACAAATATCTCGACTTCGCCCAGTGCGCCCATATTCAGGCCGTAGGATTTACCGACGCTCTC
>JAQTMA010000053.1:14628-21159 GCA_028714615.1 Anaerolineaceae bacterium
GCCACATCCAATGCCAGGCCAGAGGCAGGCAGGTAGCGACGATGCTCTACCAGGAATCCCCTGGTCGCATGAGTCGTCGATTGCTGGTCATCCTGGTAGCGCCGATCCCAATGCCTTGCATCTTCAAGCGGCATCGTTCTTCCATAATCCCTTGTTAATAAGGTTGCACAATCCCAATCGGTCTTGTAGATGGTTCGGTGAAGATTCGCCAAAGGGGATAAACATCAATGAGTCGTCCTATATTCCCTTGAGGTATTCAATTAGTAATCGTACTCCGAAACCGGTTGCTCCTTTGGTGCTATACGGTAGGTCTTTCGTAGAATGAGCAGTCCCGGCAATGTCGATGTGCGCCCAGGGGATATTGGGATCGATGAACTGTTGGAGGAATACACCGCCAAAGATCGGCGCACCCTCTCGACCTCCAGAATTTTTGAGATCAGCTTCATCTCCTTTGATTGGAGCAAAATAATCCTCATCGAGTGGTAGTGACCAGAGACGCTCATGGGTCGCCTCACCCGCCGCAATCAGGGTTTGGGTCAGTGATTGGTTATTGGACATAATTCCGGCAAAAACGTTACCGAGAGCAACCACTACACCGCCGGTCAGGGTTGCCAGGTCTATGATGGCGCGGGGTTGGTAGTTTTTCTGTGCATAGGTAAGGCCGTCGGCTAAGACCAATCTGCCTTCGGCATCGGTTGAGATAATCTCAATAGTCTTCCCCGCCATGGAGGTGATTATATCGTCTGGGCGGGTGGAACTGCCTGAAATCATATTCTCAGCCGCACAGATAATCCCTATCAGAGGTGTGGCGAGCTTTAAAGCAGCAGCGGCCTGTAAGGTGGCCAGGACAATTAATCCTCCACTCTTATCGTACTTCATTCCCTGGATACTCTCGGTCGATTTCAATGAATACCCACCGGTATCGAAGGTGATCGCTTTACCAACCAGGACAATTGGTCGGGAGCCAATGGCAACACCCTGGCCGGGATATTCCAGGATGATCATGCGAGGTGGAGTTTGGCTGCCTTTGCCAACTGCCAGAATGGCTCCAGCGCCCAATTCGGCCAGGTGGGAGTCGTCCAGGATGGTTACCTTCAATCCGGATTCAACCGCAACCATTTGCGCTCTTTCCGCAAGGCTGAGGGGGTTGATTACATTGGCGGGTTCATGCTCCCACTCGCGAGCCAGGTTGACGGATCTGCATATTCGCTCGACATCCTTCAAGGTTGGCTCCAGGAGAGCCGGGTCCCCACTTGTGAGCAGATCGATTTGAGGGATGGACTTTTCAGAATGGTTGGATTTATAACGGTCGAAACGATAAGCGCCGAGATGCAGACCTTCGGCCAGGTAGTAGACAGGCTGGTCGATGCCGAAACCATTCAGGGAGGTCACATCGATGCCTGCGTGGTCCACCTGGTAATGCTCCACCCAATGTGCAATTGCTGCCCCTGCCCGCCGTAAGGTTTCAGATGTAATTCTACCGCGTGGCCCAAGAGACACTTGAATGGTCCGGTTACCTGGATCGGCAGATTCGTTGATCGATGCCGGGCCGATTTCACCCGCGTCCTTGCCAACCAGGCTGGACCCTGGCGTTTCAGGAGCAGGCGTAAGGTGGAATAATGTTGTGCCTCTCCATAGGTTGCGGGACGCCAGTTTGAGGTTAAGAAATAGGAAAGCCGAATGTTGTTCCAAAGGAATCTACCCTCCAGTTGATTGTTCGGTCCGGTTGTAACCCTGGGTTATCCAATTTCCCATAACGTCACTTCCGGTGGACAGAGAAAACGCACCCGTGGGGCAGCAGCACCCTCCAGCCCCAATCCACGAGTAATGTATAAAGTTAATGAGCCAATCTGCATCCTTCCGGATGTGAAGGTCCTCCCATACAAAGAACCCGTATAGATTGCACCAATCCCGGGCAACCGCACTTGCCCGCCATGGGTGTGACCGCTCAGTTGCAAATCTATTCCCAGGCTGGCGGCATCTGGAGCCAGGTCAGGGGAATGATAGAGGAGCACGTTTAGAGCTTTCGATTTTTTCGCCACCATGCGTTCTAAAATGGGCGCATCTTCAAATGGTTTATGGCTGCAGCTAACCCCGAAAAGATTCAGGTCCTGACCTTGATAGTTAATATGGACCTGCTCATTCTGGAGCCAATGGACCGGCAACTCTGCCAGAATGGCTGGAATGATCCCGGGGAGGTCGACCGCCGGGCTACCAGAAACAACGTAGATACCTAATTGTGCTTTCCACTCCTTCATCAAATCGTGAGCCGCTCGCCACGCTTGCGGGTCATCCAAAAAAGAGAGGTTAATGAAATCTCCTGAAAACAGGATGAGATCGGGTTGTGTCTCCAATATTATCTTGTTGAGACGCTGTTCCCTTCTCGTTACTCTTTCGATATGCAAATCGCCGATGTGCAACACACGCAGCGGAGTCCTCGGGCGGAATTTTGGAGATCGAAATACCTGGCGAGTGAGGGTAAGCCGCTGGGGTTCGATCCAAAACCCATACACGACCAACAGTGTACCGAAGAGTTCGATCGGCAATGCAACCATGGGGGAGAACAATGCCGGTATCAGCCGGAATGCAGCGAGGAGTAGAACAGTCGGTTTTGCCGGACCGAAAGAACGATGGAAACGAGGTAAGTAAGCCAGCAAAGCCCAATCCCCCAAGAAGGTGAACCATAAAACACCTTTGAACAACCATTGTCCTTGGAAAGGGAGCAACGCCAACAAGCCGAGGAGGACGGCGAACAGGATGGAGGGGAGTCTTTCAACTTTTGTATAGCGGTGCAGGATGACATCAAAGGGATTGCCATTGGTGCCCGGGAAAAATGAACGCTGGCGGAAATCACGCGGCTTTGGTTGGGTGGGCGCGGTGTTTAGATGACCTACAGGCATGAAAGCGATTCTCTCCGAATACAATCTACCATGGAATGGATTGCATAGCAAAAGCTTTATCGAAGAACAGCCCGAAGCCTTAGCCCCGGGCTGTCCCATTCGTATCAATACGATAAACTTATTTCTTTTTGAGGATGATGCGAGCATCCACGACGCGGACGCCTTTCCCCTCTTCATAAACCAGCACTGGGTTTGCGTCCGTTTCAGATATCTCGTCAGAGAGGTCGAGAATCATGGTGGAATACTTGCAGAGCACATCTGCTAAAGCATCCCGGTCACGGGGAGCCTCACCACGCGCACCCGCCAGGATGGGAGCGCCACGGATCTCCCCAAGCATTTTGCGGGCCTGGTGAGCGGAAACTGGAGTTACCCGGAAGGTAACGTCTTTGAGGACTTCAACAAAGATTCCACCCAAACCAAACATGATCGTTGGTCCGAAGGTTGGATCGTTGACAGAGCCCAGGATGACTTCAGTTCCCCAGGGTGCCATCTCCTGCACTGCAATGCCGTGGATATTTGCGTCAGATTTGTAGGCAAGGGAATTCTTTAGGATGGTCTTGAAGGCATCCCGGGCACCCGCATCGTCTTTGATATTGACCTTCACGCCCCCCGCATCAGATTTATGCAAGATGTCAGGAGAGACGATCTTCATCACCACCGGGTAACCGATCTTATTAGCCAACTGAATGGCGTCATCCTCAGTTGTCGCCAGGGAGGTCACGGTGACGGGCAGGTCATAAGCAGCGAATACTCGTTTGGATTCAACTTCAGTTAAAGCATTGCGGCCATCTTTCCTGGCGTGGGCGATGATTTCGCGAGCTATTTTCGGATCTATAGCTTCGCACGGTGCGAATTTTTCACCAACTTCAGCGCGGATCAGTGAGTATTCCCGTAAGGCTGCCATGGCATTGACCGCCAGGTCAGGAGCTGGGAAGGCTGGGATGCCGCCCTCGACCAGCCAGCGCATCGCGGCTGCCGATTTCTCACCGCCCACAAAGGATACAGTCACCGGCTTATTTTTCACCCCGGAATCATCGATGGCTTGCTTAATTCCACGCGCGATTTCTTCAGGATCGGTAATCGCGGTTTCGCAATAAAGCACAACCAGGCCATCTACCCATGGGTGGGCAAATGAATACTTCACCGAGTCATAATACCATTCGTTGCCGGCCATCCCGGTTAAATCAACGGGGTTCTTGGCCGAACCAAACTCAGGCATGTGTTTCTTAAGTTCTGCCTGGACGTCTTCAGGGGCAAAATGCAGGGGTATACCGTATCGTTCAGCCGAGTCGGTTCCCAGTACCCCCACTCCGCCTCCATTGGTGATGATCATCAAACTATCCCCTTGCATCGGCGGCTGAAGAGAAAGCGCCAGAGTGCGGTCAAACAGGTTATTCAGATCGGCAGCCTGGATTACGCCTGCTTGCTGGAATGCGGCGCCATATACCTTGGCAGCGCCGGCCAGTGAGCCAGTATGGGAAGCCGCCGCGGCTGCACCGTGGGCTGAAACGCCAGCTTTTAGAGCAACGATGGGTTTCGTTGCATGTTTGCCTGCTTCGATAAATTTCTGGCCATTCTTCAGGCCTTCGATGTAAAGCGAAATGCAGGTGGTGCTAGGGTCGTCATTCAACCAGGAGATCAAATCGGGCATATCGACATCTGCCATATTCCCGATGGAGATGAGCTTATCGAAACCAACCCGGCGAGAATAAGTGGCTGCATCCAGAGCAATGAGTAACGCACCACTTTGCGATATCAATGTAGCTTTCCCTGGCAACGGTAGGAAAGGCGCAAAGGAGGCGTTCAGTTTGTCGGTGTTTGAGAGAATCCCCACAATGTTCGGTCCGAGGATGCGGACACCATAGCGGCGGGCGATCTCGACCAATTCGTCCTCAAGGTCTCGCCGGCCAGACTCGCTAAAGCCAGAAGTGATGATGATCAGGCTTTTCACGCCTTTCTTGCCACATTCTTCGGTCATCGCTGCAACGAGTTTGGCCGGAACAACGATGACGGCTGCGTCAATTTCGTCCGGGATATCTGCGATGGTGGGGTAGACTTTGACGCCTAGTATCTCGGCTGCGGTGGGGTTGACCGGGTAAATCTTGCCCCCATAACCGCCTTTCAGGAGATTCTCGAGCACGGTATAGCCAATTTTTCCAGGGGTGGTCGAGGCGCCAACAACGGCAACAGTCTTTGGACGCAGCAAGCTATCCAAGCCGGTCTCGTCAACTTTCATTAGGGTTGGTTGATCCACGTTCTTCCTCCAAAAAAGCAGAATAATCTACGATTTGTCATGTGAAGTGACAATGATAACTTAATTGGGACGGGTATATTCTACCCCAAAACGATATAGAAAAGCCAATGATGAGCCATTTCAATAGAGGGTGTGACCCAGTCGAGGAGAAATACTGGCGCCTCTATGCATCCGGTCGATAATATCGGCTAATAGAGGGGCAATCGAGATCACCTCGATCTTCGGATGCATATGCTTGGTAGGAATCGGAATGGAATTGGTGACCACTATTTTCTCGATCCGTTCATCTTGATCAAGGTTTCTGATTGCAGTTGGGAGCAAAACCGGATGTGTAACCGCAAAATATGCTTTGCCTTCGGCTCCCTGGTCGTAGAGCGCCCCGAGTTGTTTCAAAACGCTGCCGCTTGCCATCAAATCATCAATGATGATCGGTTGGCGGTTTTTGATATCTCCAACGACATGGGTTGTTTTCGTCTCTCCAGGGCTGGTGCGGCGCTTGTGCATGACCACCAAAGGGAGGTTGAGCGCTTCTGCGTACCGGCCAGCCATACCAGCGCGGCCAACATCCGGGCTGACGATCGCTGCATTGGCAAACTCGGCCTTGCGGAAATATGTGCTCAATACCGGGACGGCGCTGACCGGGTCAACCGGTATATTGAAAAATCCCTGAATGGCCAGATTGTGGATGTCGACGAATATAACCCGGCTGGCGCCTTCCGTCTCGATAAGGTTTGCCACAACACGGGCGCTGATTGCTTCACGCCCTTTCGCCATCCTATCCTGACGGGCATATGGAAAATATGGAATGACCGCAGTGATGCTGTGGGCGCTGGCTCGTCGAAAAGCATCCAGATATAAAAGCAATTCGATCAGGTTGTCATTCACCGGTGCGGAGCAGGGTTGGATGAGAAATACATCCAGTTCGCGCACCACTTCCTCGATCATAACGTGGATTTCACCATCCGGCATGATATGGGTGCTTGCCTGTCCCAATTCCACCCCCAATGCAGCGGCTATTTCTTGGGCTAAGACGGGATGAGCCGAGCCGGAAAAAATGCGTAAGGGATGTTCGCTCATAGGGCTGGGTGTTCCTATAATCGATAAAACTCAACGAAAAAGGGTTAGGATTATCCGCAGATGATCATCAAAAATGACATACAGCACATCCATTTTACACAGGATTAACGATCTCGGTATCCCGGGGATGGAGGTGATTGGTCCACAGATGCTCCGGTACACAGGCAGAAATCGCCCGCATAACACGAGTGGAAGTGCTCTCGTCGCTATCGTGGGTTGTAAGCATCAATTCGGGTTCTAAACGGTAAGGTTGGCCAAAATTCAAGCACAGCGAACCCTGGCTTTCGTAAATACCAACCG
>JAQTMA010000054.1 GCA_028714615.1 Anaerolineaceae bacterium
CCCAGAAGCGTCCAGAATAAGATGCCGGGCTTGGTCCCAAGGGCGACGGCGTCGGTGAGACCAAAGAGGAGGTGGGCACACAAGCCAGCTCCCAGGCCGAGGATGACGGCCTGCAAAATTGCCGCCGAAACCTCAACCTTCCCCGGGAGGCTCAAGCGGGCGGAGCGCTGCGGGTCTACCTGAAGAATCTTCCAGGTCGATACAAGCATGGCAAAGGCGGTGAGATACAGGCTGACGAAGGCGATCAAGCCGGGGATACCCAAGTCGAGCGCTGCCTGGAGGAATTCATTGTGGGCATGGCTGATATCCACATCAGATCCAGTCGACAAGAGCGGGTAGAGCACCTGGACAACACGGTGAAAAGTATCCATGCCCATGCCGGTGAAGGGGAAGTCCTGGATGGCGGGGATGGCACGCGACCAAATCTCCACACGCCACTGCAGCGTACCCAATGAGAGGGCTCCATCCGAGCCGGCTGCCGCGCCGGGGCTGAACGACGCGACCAGGCTGGGTGGCAGCAAAGGCTGCAGATTCCCGGTGACCGCCAGGGCAAGCCCGGCGAAGGCGAATAGGACGATGATGGCCAACGCGATCCAGCGCAGTTTGCGGGGCAGCAACAGCAGCACCGCCCCCACCAGGGTGAAGGCTAATGCCAGGTAGCTCTCCCGCGATTGGGTCAGGAGGAGCTCACCGCCGATTGCAAGCGCCGCGATGGCTGTGAGAACGGTGATTGCCCAGGCCAACGCCCTGTGCCGGAAGAGGCTCTCGCCTTTGCGCATTAATATCAGCGCGCCCGCCAAAGCCAGGAAGAGCGGAAAGCCCCACAGCAGCGCTCCGGCCAGGATATTGGGATGGATCGACTCACTCAGACCGGAAGTACCTGCCAACCGGTGCGGCAACAGGGAGGTCAAGGCGCCCATCCAGGCAAATTTCTCTGTGGCCCAGGTGGTCGCGATCAGCCCCATGCCCGCAATCCCGAGGCAGGCAAGCAGAAAGAGAGCGACTCCCACCCGCCAGCCCGCAGGCCGGCTGCAGCGACGGACGATCTCGAAATAGACGGCCAATCCGAACAAGAGCCCACTGATGTTGGGCAGGCTGACGGCGATATCGAAGGTAGCGTAGAGGCTGACAAGGACCATGAAGCTCAGCAGGAGGAGGCTGCCGTTGAGGGGAGTGGCCGGCAGGGGGGAGCCCTTGGAGAGGAGGGCGACGATCCATATCCCAGGAATCACCAGGAGAGCCAGGCTGCGCTCCGGGGAGGGGAAGAGCAGGAATGGGGCGGCAACGAGAAGGGCGAGCCAGGAGTATTGGTTTAAGATGGCGAATATGGAACGCAAAGGATTTCAGATTTTAGATTTTAGATTTTGGATTTTGGATCCCACAAGGGGACGATGTTGCTGATCCAACAAGGGGACGATGTTGAAGGATAAGGGCAAGGAGGAGCTATACAGAGGGGACAGTGTTAAGGGACCCGGGAGATGGGGGTTTTGGGGGTTGGCACGTCACCCTGGAGAGAGCATGCAGGATTCCTCGCACACCGTCCCGGCACCCCCTGAACAGTCCGCAGGACGGCGTGCGCACGCCGCCCCGGCGCAGAGCGCCGTGGGGTGCCGCAGGTATTGTGTGCATTCGCGGAGCGGGGAACGACATGACTTTTCGGGAAAAGAGACTGTACCCCCTTGATACATACCAGGCGCAGAGGACGCATGGTGAAATAAAGCGGGATCAGAGAGGCGGGGAGATCGAAGCGGAGCCAATCGGAGCGGCTGGGAATGAAGAACCAGTCCAGCCAGTAATGGAGCCGGTCACGGAAACGCTCCCGGAAACGCAGGTACTCTTGACCGGAGGAAAAAACATCCTGGGGGCTCGGGAGGAAAAACTGCTGGCGGACCTGGTGCGCGAGAAGCACCACGGAGCGATTGGCGATAAGACGCGATTGGATGTGCGGGGGAAAAGAGACACCACCCGGGTCAGCGGCCAGAAGCAAGGCGGTGGTGAGCAGGCGATCAAAACCCGTGCGCCTGGCGTGGTCCATCAAGGACGACCAATCGATACGCGGGTTGGCCTGGCAGAGATGGGCCAGGTCGGCGAGCCATTTTAGCTGCGACCAGCCGTGCTGCGCGCCGTGCAGGCAGGCGGCCCAGACGGCATTTTGCGGGGACAGCGTCGGGACCTCGCGATCCAATATGGCCACGGTCGCTGGCGACTGCCACCACTCCTCAGGCTCCAGGGGGCTGCCCAGGCGATTATTGCTGAAGCGCCAGTGGACCTCGACAACGCCGCCCTGGTAGTGGAAGCAGAGGTGTTTATCCGAGCGGAGCATGCGGGAGAGCTGGCGCGGGGAGAGGCGGAACTCAGGAGTGAAGCGGCTGCCCGCCAGAGATAAAAGCTCATAGAGGTGGGGTAAATCAGAGGGATGGATGAGGACATCGAGATCGCAGAACTGGCGGAGAGACAGGTCGCCGTAAGCCTGGACGGCGAGAGCGGGGCCTTTGAGGGCGAGGCAGGGAATGCCGTGGGCAGAGAGGAGATCGACAAACTGGAGGAGGTGAAACGCCAGGCGGAGATTGTTCAGGGCGTTGGCCTGGTATAAGGGCTTGCAGCGGGCTGCGAGGTGCGGATTCAGGCGATTAGGTGGAAGTGAATGCAGGTGCTGGTACAGTAGGGGGATGAGGCCGTGCTGAGCGGCTGCGCGGAAAAGGAGCGATTCATCCAGGCCTTGCTCAAGAGGTGCGTATGCCTGGACACGCTGGGCAGAGTCTACTGTTATCACCTCCAAGAGCAACCCTTGCTCAAACGGATACAGGGGATCTATTCTTCGCTGCATGTTATCTTGACTACTCTTCCCTTATTCACAGGCCATCATAAAGCAGTATTCCTCACCTCTAGGTGAAATTGAAAACAGGACGTATCCCATAACCCTAATTCTTTTGATCGCATCTTTCGTTCTCTGCACACTAACACCTGGAAACCGATGATGGAATTCAACCAGAATCTGTTGCGGCCGTATATCCGAATTTTCTATATCTTCAAGAACAGAGTATTCAGCACCTTCAATATCCATCTTTAAAATATCAATTCTGTCATGGCCCAGATCCTTCATTATGGTGGGCAACCTCTTTACCGGTAAATTAATAGCCCGCCCATAAGTAGCTGATTTATTGAGAATTGTATGGGAGACAAATTCGGGATTTTCGGGGGGATAAAACGGAAGCTCCCCATCAACATCCGCGATGCCATATTCATGAAAGCAAAAACTAGCGGGAAAATTCTGTTTGTGAACCCAGTCAATGGATTTGGGTGTTGGATCAAATGCATCCACACTGAGATGAAATCGCTCCATTAAAGCAAGATCAAACGTCGTATCCTCACCCACACCAAACGAGTAAACGACCGAGCCTTGGTTGATATGATCTATAACAATATCCCAACCCCCATAATCAGAACCAAAATGTTCTTTGGCAGTATAGATATCAACATTGATAAATAAATCTTTGCCAAGAATAACGTTTACCACTCTCTTGAATTTTCGGGCGAAATCTATCGGATTCAATTCGTCATACCCATCAACCTGTTATGAAGCATCAATATGAAGCCAATTGTTCGATTAATACGCGCCTTTACGGCGAAAAACAACGAAAACGGTCTTGATCAAGATCTGCAGGTCCAGCCAGATGGAGTAATTCTGGACGTAGTAAATATCTTCTTCGGTGTGCAAGCCCATGGGTTTGTCGCTGCGGCCATTTACCTGCCACCAGCCGGTGATGCCCTGGGGGACGGCGAAGCGCTTGCGCTGCCAGGGTTCGTACTGATCGACCATGTAGGGCAGCTCGGGACGAGGGCCGACCAGGCTCATCTCCCCTCGCAGAACGTTGAATAACTGGGGCAACTCGTCCAGGCTGGTGCGGCGGATGAAAGCGCCCACGCGGGTGACGCGCGGATCCTTCTGGCACTTATTCTGGAAAACTTTCCCGTTCCCGTCGATACTCTCGATGCAATCCCGGCGGCTTTCAGCACCGACCACCATCGAGCGGAACTTGAACATCTCAAAAATGCGCCCGTTTTCACCGGCACGCTTCTGGCGAAAGAGGACGGGGCCGGGAGAGTCCAGTTTGATGCAAAGCGCGACCATCGCCATAAGCGGCAAAGCAAGCGGCATGGCGCCCAGGGTGATGACGGTGTCGAAGGCGCGCTTGGCCATGCGCTGGTAATCGTCCAGGGCGGGGGCGCGCAGATCGATCATTTGCATGCCGGCCAGCTCTTCGATGTGGGCGCGGTTGAGAGCCAGGGCGAAATAATCGGGAATGACCCAGACCCTGACCGGCAGATCGTGCAGCTCAGTGACCAGGTGAGTTAAGCGTTCATAGGCGCGCCGGGGAAGGGCCAGAACGACATCATCGATGCGCCGTTCCAATACAATTTTGCGAGCGTCCGCGAGCGCACCGAGGATCGGGTACGGCCCGGGAGGACCTGCCTGGCGGTCGTCCAGAAACCCTTGAAAGGACAGGCCGAGATCGTGGAAAGCGAGGATGCGCGTGACGGCTTCCAAGCCGACCGGACCGGCGCCGATGACGAGCACGCGGCGATGCTTGACACCCGTCTCGGCGCGGAGGCGAAAGTAGACACGGCTGAGGACGCGGAAGGCCAAGGCCAGCAGGAAAGCGATGACCACCCCAAGGAGCATGACCTGACGCGACACCTCGCGATAGGTGAGGAACAAAAAGCCGAACAAGGTGACAGCGGCCATGAGGGAGCCGGTGACGAGAGAAGTAACCTCATCGACGACGCGGAAATTGCGGCGGTTGTCGTAGACCGAATGGATCAAAAAATTGACGACGTAGATGAGCGGGATAATGGCATAGAGAGCGAACGGAAGGGACTCGAAACCGGAAAAGCTGTTCGTTGATAGAAAGATGCGGCGGAAGGAGGGGTCGAGCGAGAAGGCCAACCAAAAGGAAAACGAGACCAGGACGGCGTCGACGAACATGGAAAAGATGGCAAAATCAACAGAAAAGCGACGAAGCATATCGTACCCCGTTAGTGGTTAGCGATTAGTGATTAGTGAATTGAGAAAGGGGGGATAAAAGCTTTCAATCTTCGAGCGGAAAATGGCGAAGCCCTAAGAGTTGCTGTGCGGCCAAAGCGACAAAGAGCGGGTACTGGCGGTAGCGGGGCCAGAGGCGGCGCGGCTCGGAGGCGAAGCGGAAAAGCCACTCCAGGCCGCTGCGCTGCATCCAATGCGGGGCCTGCGGCTTGCGCCCGGAAAGGAAGTCAAAGGCCGCACCAACCCCCAGCATCACCGGCGCAGTAAACTGCCCAAGATGATCCGCCATCCAGAAATCCTGCCTGGGGCTGCTGAGCCCGACCCACACCAGGTCCGCAGCGGAGGCGTTGACCTGCGCCACCAGCGCCTGGTCCTCAGCGGCGGTGAGGGGATTATAAGGAGGAGAGACCACCCCGGCGACGCAGAGCCCGGGGAACTGCCCCTGCAAGCGAACCGCCAGCGAGGCGGCGACGCCAGGCGCACCGCCGTAGAAAAAATTCTTCCAGCCGAACCGGACGGAACGGGCGCAGACAGCGAGCATGAGATCCGGACCGTAGACGCGTGAGACCTGGCGGTGCCCGAGCAGGCGCAGCAGCCAGACGACAGACATGCCGTCGGGAGTGGTCAACCCGCTGCGGTTGAAGACCCGGCGCAGGCTGCGGCTGCGGTAACCATCCATGATGGAATGGGCAGGCGCGACACAGACGTAGTGAGATTGGCGAGCAACAACCCAGCCCTGGACCTGGTCGATGGCCTGGGGGAGATCAACCGGGCTGATGCCGACGCCAAGTAGACTCTCCTTATCGGGAGGATTGATTGGGGTGACCTGGATTGTCATGAAAAAAGGGAATTCCACTTACCGGATCGACCCATTATTTCTTGAGAACATACTCCACCGCTCGAGCAAAACCGGCTACCATATGCTCATTATCCCAGTGGGCAATCTTCTGCCTGGCATTGGCACCCATGCGCTGGCGAAGATCAGGATCATCTAACAGTTTCTGGAGGGCACCAGCCAGGGCACGGCTGTCGCGTTCCGGAACGATAAAGCCATTAACGCCATCTTCCACAAGACCACCGGCGGCCGCACCAACCGCGTCGGTGGCAATTACCGGGAGCCCCTGATTGAAGGCTTCATTGACAACCAGACCCCACGTCTCTTTCCCCTGGGGAGTCGTAATAGAAGGCAACACAAATACCGAAGAACAAGCATAGAACAGGAGCGCTGCTGCATTATTCACATAACCTGAAAACCGAACACGATCACCAATTCCTAAACGCGTCGCCTGTTGTTCTAAGGGACCTCTTTCAGATCCCTCTCCAGCAATCACCAGACAGGTATCTTTCCGGTCAAGTAAAGCGAACGCCTCAAGCAAGTAAGGAAGCCCCTTGATCGTTTCCAATCTGCCCAGGAACAGGACAATCTTCTGATCTTCTGGAATAACCAATTTTTGTCTGAGCGATGCTTTCTTCTCTAGCGGAACCGGCTGATTATAGAGATCGTTGTCGACCGCATGCGTGGTAACAAAGATGCGTTCCGCGGGCACGCCCTCCGTCAGCAAATAGCGTTTCACATGCTCGCCATAAACAACCACTGCATCCGCATGGTTGTATACCCATCTGGTCAGCGGGAAGATCAAGCGGTGAAGCGGGGTTTGTAGGCGCATCCAGATACCCAGCCAGAGAATAAACGGTTTTCTCGTCAACCTGGCAACCAAGAATGTGGCTAGCAATGCGAATTTCCCATTGACACATTTAATATAGACATCGTAATGATTATTGATCAGTGCAGGGATCAGCGAAAGCAATATCTTCGTTTTTCCGATCTGAAAACTGGGTAAATAATGGTATTTAAATTGGCCGGTATTAACCCCGTGCTGCTTTTGCCAATACCATTCATTCCCCCCGGAGTAAAAATAAAACTCAGTATTCAGGGTTTTGCTCAGAGATTCAAAGGTTTTAATGCGGTAGTGCGAGCAGAAATTTGTAACAAATACAGATCTCATAAAGAAACCGAATGGTAAATATCCATGAGTTTTTGATAGTGAATTTCCGGACTATACTTCACCCGCACGATGTTTTGAGCATACTCCCCCATCTGTTCAGCCTCGGAAGGGTGAGAAAATAGGTATTCCACCTTCTCCTGCAACTCCCCGGAGTCCTTGGGCTGAAATAATAGACCCGATTTGCCATCCTCAATCACATCCGGTAACCCCCCAATTCTCGACGCAATCACAGGAGTCCCCACAGACATACTTTCTAGCGAGGCTAGCGGAAAGACATCGAAACATTCTGAAGGAATGATCGATACAAACGCTTTCCGAATGAGGTCTAATAATTCCTTCTTCTCCTGGAATCCAACAAACTCTATATTCGTCATGTTTCGACTTTGAACATAACGGACCAAAGACTCCAACTGCGGCCCCGTTCCAGCAATCTTCAAATGGATGTGGGGCATTTTCTCAAATGCAGCCAGGAGGGTTTGAACACCTTTCTCTTTCGAAATCCTGCCAAAATACAATGCATAAGTGCCTGGACTACTCTGCAGTAATTTTGAACCCTGGGGATACTGCACAATAAAATTGCCTAAACAGGTGATTTTCTCTTCAGGGATCAATTGCCCTTCGACGTATTGATTGCCCACAAAAGGAGTCAATGCAATAAATTTACGAACCCGGTCTAACTTACGCGATAATCGAACCAATCCAATCGAAGACGCATACAGCCCGCTGGTTAGATAATTATTTTGATAACATTTATGCATTACCCCATAAAGAACATTCCCTTTTTTGCACAATTCACAAACACTTCCCTTGCGGTAAAACAACCCATTCGGGCATAAAAAACGGTAATTGTGAAGCGTTTGCACGATAGGCACTTTCGCATTATTCAATGCATCATAGACAGAAGGGGAAATTAAAGGGAATATATTGTGAAGATGAGCCACATTCGGGCGTTCGCGAGAACAAAGTTCCAAAATTTCTTTTTCGGTCCTTTTGGACCACAGCGTATTCTTTACAAACCGGATCTTCTCCATTAACTCATAATTGGAAATTTCCGTGTTCTTTCGGACATAGGTGATGACCTGCTGCCCGCCACCCTGCAAGAGGTTAAGCTCAGCATTGAATACTTTATCCTCTCCCCCATATTGTTGATAGGAATTATGAATTAGTAGAATTTTCATCAGAAAAGCTGATTACAAACCTGGTGGGGGGAAGAACAGTAGAAACCAATCGACCCATTGAGTTGGTTTGGTCGACTTCCTGACAATAATTATAGGTTCTATAATTCTCTATCCCAACTTCATGGAGTACATTTTTCAGCTGCCTTTTTGTATAACTCGTGTTTTCACCGAAATTCTGTGCGAGCAGACCTATCCTTCGCAAGGGGTTGTGCCACCAGTTATGGAAATCGCCATAAGCAATCCCTTGTGGTGCAAGTGAATTTCTAATAGATCTTAGCAATTGCCGCTCATGCTCTTCTCCCCGAATTAAGGTGTCCAAACAAATAATACGGGGTAACGAACCCCGAAAAGGCGGACACAAATAGTCTATCCGAAGAAAAAAGATATTGTTTAAACCAAGAGATTTTGCCCTTTGATATGCATAGCAGATTGACGAGACAGATAGGTCACAATGCAAGACAAATTGATATTGATTGGCATTACTAAACGTATAATATCCTGCCCCGGCCGAAAAATCGCAAAGGACACTCGTTCTGTCATCATTTACTAAACGCGGTTTTAGGAATTTTACTTCTCGAAGACGTTTCTTCATCCAACCCGCAGGTACCATTTCTGGTGCTCCCCAGGCGTTCTCTACCTTCGAAATATCAAGGATCCGAGAAAATTCTTCTAAATAATCATCTCTATATCGGTCGCTCACGATTCCATTTAATGAATTCGGTTTTGACGGAAGTAAATCAATCACCTTATCGTCAATAATCGGGTAGCGTCTATAACATCGAGAGCAAACTAGGTTGTTATTACTAATCTCCAACATTGTCCCATCGTCTGGACAAACAATTTGAATCAGTTCCAATAAATTCTCAATTGATTTTGTCACGGGAACAGACCTCCGAATTGTCCAAATAGAGCGCTTGATCATTAAATTGATGCAATATTGAGAATACCTCTTCCAAATTTCTCCAGTAATTTTCTTGCTGGACTTCCCAAGAATGGCCCCAGAGGTGAAAAACCCCTTGTTGAGTTATTGTTTCCTTAATAAGGGAAGATGCAATAGAAATCCAACTAGGGGAGTAACACTTAATATAGTGCGACATATTCTCGGCTGATAACCGTTTTGCGATGTTTTTCAAATAATCTATTGGTTTATGCGGGAAGACTTGTAATGTTGTGGGCATCAACCAAATCCCTTGTGCTTTCTGTGGATGGCGATAAGACAATAATTCTACAGTTCTTGCTCCATTAAATCCAGCCTGTTGGACCATTTTCACATGTCGATTTCCATATTTTCCACTCGGGAAGCAAAAAGTATTACAGGATTTTCCAATAATATCTTCCAAGTTTATTTTTGACTTTTCGATTTCGATTTTTGCATCCTGGTTACTCAATTTAGTCAAGATTACATGGTTCACTGTATGGGCGCCAATTTCAAAGCTTGCAGCAAGTTCACGGATTTGGCTTTTCGTTAACGATGATTTATTAATCCTAGATGGAATATAAAAAGTCCCTTTTAATTCATATTTGGATAACAAATCGGCAATTTTGAAATCGAGAAGATGACCATCATCCCAACTCGTCGTGATAATGGCTCTAGTATCTTGCATGCAAACCTCACCTTGTACCTGAAGAAGGTAATGACATCAATTTGTTTATTGTCTATTGGTAATTTATTATTTGAGAAGTTATGATAAGTGACTAATTCCGTTTAATAAACGGATAATTCATTTTCAAAGGAGACTTTCTTGTCCCTATTCGCCTCAGTTAACATTCTACTCAATTCATTTCTGCGATTCTTTTCTTATTGTTATACATACATAGTCACACATATTGTATTTACTAGAATTCCTTTGGAAAAACCATTAAATGCTGGCGAGCAACCTTTGCAACCTGGTAAATAAACATAGAATCGATCGAAATAAGCACGAAATCCAGAGGCAACCTAAAACGCACCCGTGTGAAAAACACAGCCATTATTAATCCCCAAGAAATATAGAGAAGTATCAAAAACAACATGTATTTGCTGATCCGGAATTTCCGAAACGAAATAAGGCGAACGAGAAATAGCGTCAATAGCGGAAGGTAGGTCAGTCCAGCTACCAGGTCTCTGAGAGAAGATGCCTCAGAAGCGGTTTTAAGATCATTGCGGAAATTAAAGTGGTTGATGAACTTTAGAATATATAATTTGATAGCATCTATCTTGTGGTCGAATATCCATTGCACAGCCTGATTACGATAGAATTGATCGGTCTCTGCTGCTCCCATCTGTCTATTACTAACCAAATCCTCATAACGAGAGATATCCACAGTTACCCCCGCGTTAGGAGTCGTATTCTCGTTATTTCCCAAGAGAAGGTTAACACCACCATTTGTTGAAACAAAAACAAAAGTGTGATAGATTTCATAATTTCTAATCGCCCAAGGCGCAATTACTAAAAATAATCCGAGGACCATAGCGGCAAGAACTAATAATCGGTCATGATCAACAATGAGTCGCCAGGCAAGGATAATTCCTATCAAGAAGATAAAAGTAGGGATCGTCAAGATGAGACAGCCAGAAATAGAGCCAATACAAAGGCCAGATCGGACTGTCCACCTAGGATGACGATCTGACAGGAATAGGATTAACATGAATAGGGCTGTACCGACGGATTGTGGGTATAACGTGGATGCGGTATAAAACAGCACTGGATGGAAAATGCATAGCACAACGCCCATCAAACCCACGATAGGTCGCGAATGTTTCCTCAAAATGAGATACAGGAGCCAGAGGGAAAGGCACAAGGCAAAGAAATTCAACAATCGCATTGCCAAGACGGTATTGCTGAAGAGCGCAACGACTAAAAGCAAAAATGGAAATCCTGGCGCTCTAGCGGCTGTGGGTTGAATGCCATCAAATGAGAACATTCCTGTATGTTTCAAGTTTTGGGTTAATAAGTAATACTCTTGCTCATCAGGATACCGTAGGTTTTCACCCAGATAGATACTGTAGCCAAACCCGGTTACGAAAACCAAGACAATAAGAGCTATGGCTATCGCACGCGCATTCTGATCTATTATGTTTAAGTATTGAACCCATTTCATCGATCGAACGAATCCGAATCTATGCATTATCATCATTTATATTTGACACCTTTACACTCTCACCATTTGAACACTCTGAACCTAGATCAGACTAACTGGTTTCAATGTGGATTGGATCGAGCAGATAATGGAACCAATAGCCAAAGATTCGCTGGATATATCCTCTGAAAAGAAACCAGGGCAAGTATCGTCGTGGACAGTTACGGACAGCATACCGAGTAAATATCTTCAAGTTAGCCGCGCCCTTAATCCCAAATAAATGACTGTAGTAATTCCTCAAATTCTTCTGCTTTGTCAACTGGACGCTGTCACTCGCTTCTGGATAGATAAATAAACTCGCATCATAATTGCAGTAAATCTGGTAACCTGCCCTGATTGCCCGATGGGTGAAATCGTAATCTGCAGCATAATGGGGGAAGCGCCGCTGATCATACTTCCCAATTTTCGAATATACGGCTGCCGGGACCCAAAACCCCCTTCCCGGAAAGTGCGTCACCTCATGAAGACCAAAGCGTTCCCTGGGGGATAATTCATCCAACAATGGGATCATGTCACCCCGGTCCCAGCGGATACGCTCACCACCGTAAACAGGTTGATGAGTATTTGCATCTACCGCCAAAGCTCCCAGGAGCGCGTTGGGTTCTCGATCTGCCCAATAGAGCATTTTTTCTAGGAACTGATCTGGTGCACGCGTATCATCATTGAGGGTCAAGATATATTTTGCATGATGATCCAGAGCATACTGAACCCCTATATTTATTGCTCCAGTCCACCAGAGATTCCCATCCCCTTCCAGTAGAATTACCTGGGGGAACTCCGACTGAATCATCTCCCTTGTACCATCTATTGAGCCATCATCTACGACAATAATATGAAAACCTTTCACTGTTTGATTTTGTAGAGAGACCAAACAATCGCGCGTAAAATGGACGCGATTATGCACAGGGATGACGATATATAACGAAGTCTCTAGCATGCCAAATTCCTATTTGAAGAATTTGCCATACCCAAGCCAACAAAGAGCCAAGTGTACGCTTCCAAAGCGTAGACGCTGTAATACGCATGACCTGCAACCAGGACGGTCAAAGCAACCACGACGATTGCCAATTCGGGTGTCGCCTCTTTCCGATGCACTTTGAACCAGCTAAACATTTTGAAGAAAAGACAAATGATGACGGCGATATACAGGAACAATCCCACAGCACCGAGTTTTACAAGCGTTTGGACATACAGGCTGTGGGGTTCTACGCCGGTGATCCAATAGCCTCCAAAGCCAATCCCTTGAACTGGCGATTTATTAAATGATTGCATCTCAATGTCCCACTGATTTAGGCGCCAGGCAGCGGTACCATTGGTAGCTTCTGGGGTAATAATCTCAGATGCTCGGCTGATTATATATGAAGGCACATCTAAACCAGCAGTCGTAGCCACAGCAAACACAAGCCCCACAACCAGGAGTACCAGGGGAAGATAGCGAATGATGGACGAAAGCCGAAACTCCTTTAACCATATGAGCATGGCCAATGCGATTACACCGGCGACCCACACCGACCGGTGGCTATCGACCAGAACCAAGACAAGTATGGGAATACAAATGATCCAAATAACGAAAGCACTTATGCGGATCATCCCATATTTCCGTGCAATCAGAAGGGCAATCAAACCATAAACAAGGCCTAAGGAAATATGGGATGGGAAGAAGCGGTTCTCTGGCCCAACCCCCCACCCTTTCAATGTGCCAATCACCGGCACAACACACAGCGTGAGGATCAGCGCCGAAAAAATGAGAAGACGAAACAACCCTCGCCTTCTTTCGGCTGAGGGAAAGAACAAGCCGATATATACTGGCACAATCAAAATAAGATAGCGAAAACGGAATTCGCCCGGGGCTGACAATCCGTAAACAGGATAGTTTCGAATAATCTCATAGGCCAACCACAAACTAAAAAACAAGATCAGCAGCCCTGTAAAGCTTCGGGCCATCTCTTGTACTTCACGCTTTCGAAGAACCTGTAGAATAATTGCGCCAGCCATGCAAATAACGATGACATCCGAAGCAAACAACCCGCCGCCGATCACTCCATAATCAGGGTTGAAATTTGGAGTCATCATGAACAAAGTCGGATAAACCGCAACCAGCAAAAAGGATATAACTGTAAGCATGGGAAACTGACTGGCAATGATAACACCTATCCCAACCGCCATCACCAAAGCTAAAGGTACTAGCTGACCCGCAATAATCAGGATGATAAGAAGCAGCAAGGAAATGGCAATTATTCCCGCTCGCCAATTGTCTCTTAACCCAATATCAAACGATCGCAGCATCTTGCTTTACTTTCAACGGATAAAGAGCGCGTCAACCTGTAATACTTCGGATGTCTTTGGATGACGGAGCTCACCCAATTGACCGAAAAAGCGAAAACCGAAATCATTAAGCCGCTGGTAAAGTGCATCAAACAGAATCTGGTTTTCATATAGAGGAACGAAAGACATCTCACATAAGAGATAATTTGTTTGCTGTAGCGTTTTTGTAGCTCCTTCAAGGACTGCTCCTTCAGATCCCTGCACGTCAATTTTCATTAGAATGGGTGTCTCCAATTGCTTCCCATCTAAGATCCCATCCAAGGTAACAGCCTGCACCTTTTCTATGCAATCTCCTGCAGAATAAGGAAACGCAGCTTTGTGTATATCGCCCATTGGCAACAGAGAGCTTGAGTAGTCGTAGCTGCTGTGGTGGAATGTTGTCTCGCAGTTATTTCCCGCAACCGCCACGTTATAGCATTCCAGCGACTTTACCGTCCCTTTAAGTTTGCAAAGCTGCCCATAGCAATCCTGCAAGGGTTCGAAGGCGTGAATCGCAGCGTTTGGAAATACAAAATGAGCACACCTGGAAAACATTCCACGGTTCGCTCCGATATCCAGGATTGTCGAGGGTCTGATACCTCTAGCATAAAGGCGGTAAACCTGACTATACAGCTCGAAATAGCATCCTGCTCTGCGGGCTTTCCAAGCATTGGGATATTCCAAGATAGTTAGAAGTTTTTCGAGTTTGTCAGTTAAATACTTCTTCAAGATTATTTTCTTCTTTCTTCCGGAGGTTTGTGCAACTGGTTTACTAATGATACAGAATTGAAAACAACAGAATTCGTCGTTTTATTTGCGCCTGAATTGTTTGTCATGAAATCTAAATTGTTGGCTGGTTATAAATGGCGGCCGTCATTCTTGATAGCTTTTTTGAAACGACTCTCTATAATTAATTACTAGACAGCAATTTTTTTGTGGAGGATTATAGAAATGGACAATGGACGGCAAGCTCTTGTACTTTTATATGCTCTTTTCTGGGCAGCAGCATTAAACGCAACTGGTAGATACCAACCGTTCGATACTTCCTCTATGTTTATTGGAGAAAGTCGTGCGTGGAAACGTTTTTTTGCCTCTCTCATAATTCTCAATATATTGCCAATCGGGTTGTTATTTCTACTTTATCAGATGATTCCTTCTGAAACAAACTGGCCATCCATCATAGCAGCGGCCGTTGCATCCCTTTCAGTATTTGGTTTTCATCGAATATTACACGCGGTGGTTGCCAGCGAAAAGTACTTCTGCCATTTCTTCACAGAAATTCAAGTGGAAGAAGTTCGTAAACGTGGCGAATTCAAACAACCGCAGACATTCTGGGCTCACTTTCTTCCAGGAATCCTCTATATCTTCATTCCTATGGGACTAGCATGGCTCATCACCTTGTTTCCTGTGGCAAAGTAGACCAGGCATAGAATGCTCCCAAACCTAGTGCATAATGGATGTGTGAGAACCTGTACTATCAAACAGAAGCCACCCAATTAATCGTAATTTCTCAATCAAATTCATTACCTGTAACTATTATCTGATGGTAATAATCTAGAAATTTGTCATTGACAACTTTTTCGGAGTAGTTTTGACGGGCAAATCCCTGTGCATAATCACAAACGTTTTGGGAATTTTGAGGTTCAGATAGCACAGTGATTAATGTGTCTGCTATAGACTGGGAAGAATTCACATCACAGAGAAAACCAGCTTTCCCATGGTCTAAGAGAAAAGGGATGTTGCCACTTTGCTCGCCGCCAACGGCAGGCACCCCGATGACCATTGCTTCGAGCACGGTCATTCCGAAAGATTCTTCCCTGGAGGGATGAAGGAAAACAGAAGCACTTTGTAACATGGCCAAAGTGTCAGGATAGGAAAGGCTTCCACAAAAATGCACACCCTCGGTGAGGTGGTTTTTCAAAGCGTACATTTGGACGGGGCCCCCCTCCTCCATTCCATCACCAACCAGGCGATATTCCATCTCTGGGAAGGACTTCCGTACTAAAGCAAATGCATGGAGTGCGGTGGCAATGTTTTTTCGATTTCCAAAACCATTACTTATCGAGAGAATAAAATTTTGCGGGTTTCGTTTTTCGACCACATACGCTTCGATAGACTGGCAAAAATAATTGGGAGTGATGCGAGTCTTTCTTTTATCCCGACGATTTAATAGATCGTACATATATTGCGAATTGGCGCTCAAGTACCTGGCACGGTTCAACACGATCCCATTCATCATCCAACGCATCAGGCGGTACGCGTCCAATTGATAGCGTAAGATCGTCAGCGCATGATCATGAAGGGTGACCAAAACCGGCATGCCCGTATCCAGAGCTGCCCAGGCAAACTCGTACGACCAATGGGCATTGATGAGATCCACCGGGAATGCCTGCATCAGCCGTAACAGACCTTGCCTTTCTGATTTGAATAAATCCCTGGCTGCATGAGGCTCCCTGGGGGCAATACAAATCGTCAGGCGCACGTCCTTCAAAACAACAGGCTCATGAATGCCAACCGAGGTCGTGAAGGCAACCACTTTGTGGCCGCGCTCCATCAATCCATTAATCAGCATCGAAATGATCGGGGCTGGATATCCAACTGGAAGTTCCGGCCTGTTGCGAATGTCCGATTCAAGCAGACGTAAACTCATTGGTCCAGCAATACCAATTTTCATTGTTCCTCAAATATACGTCAACGAAATAATTGTGGGAGGTTGGATGCCTGGTTTGATCATCGGATACATTTCTCATCAATCAAACAAACTCAATTTCGATCGACGAACACGATTCTAAGGCGGCTCAAAAATTTGCTGACCCTCGAATTAGTGCTCTTAGCTGCTCCAATTTTGTGGAAAATCACTATCGCCTCGCTCCTCAACATTTTCTGTGGTCTCGCGAGTGAGAACGAAAATAGCCAGACAATTGCTCCGATAGTTACTTCGAGAAGAAACGCAAACCATACCGGCGCTCCGCTTAGTCGAAGCAAAAACCCCACCCCAAAAATCAATAAGCTGATGATCACTCCTGAGAAAACAGCGGGTTGATATGCCGACCAAAATTCCAATCTCGAAATTTTCAAAAAACGCCTCATCACGAACGTGTAAGCGATCAGCACGGACAACTCACCAACCACTAGCGCCATAGCAAAGCCAACCACCCCCCATTTGTTCAGGAAGAAGAATAGAGTCGCGAGGAAACAAATATAAAAGGATTGGATCAGCATTTTGACGTTCAACACCCCTGCAGCTTCCAGGAGAAATGCTGCCAGGTGCGACAGCAAATCGAAGGGGGTGGCAAACGCGAGGATCTGCAATACCGGAATAGCCGCACGCCACTTTTCTCCCAAGACCAGCAGCACCACTTCCTGTGAGGCCGCTGAAAGACCCCAACAGATGGGAACCAACAGGCTGCCTACCAGCATAATCGAGGATAAATAACCTTTTTTCAAACGGGGAAGATCATCCTGGATGCGGCTGTAAGAGGGCATGAGCACCCTCGAAAAGCTGGTGACGAGATAATACATCGGAAGATTCACCAACATGAAGGCACGGTTGTAGATACCCAGAGCGGCCGCACCGATAAAATGACCGATCGAGAGGGTATCCAAGTTCGAGCTGATAAACTCCATGAAGCTGATCAGTGTCACCCGACCGCCAAAGCCATAAAGGCGTTTGAAGTACTTCCAATCCAAGATTAAGGCCACACTGTGTCTGGTAAAAAGGTAAGCGAGTAGGGCCAGGATGGCGCTTTGGCTCAAGGCGGCGGCGACCAGGCTCCAAACGCCAAAGCCCTTCAAGGCCAAGAAGATGCCACCACCGCCGTAGCCCAAAACAAACGAAATGATATCGATGATGGCGATCGAGCGGAAGGCCAAACTACGGCGCAAGAGGCTGAGCGACGTAATGGACAGGCCGCCTAAAACAAACGAGAGCGCCAGCACCCTGACCACGGGCACGACTGCCGAATCGTTAAAGATGAAGGTCGCCAGCGGGGCGGCCAGATAAAACACCCCAAAGACCAGGAGCGCCAGCAGGAGACTGGAAGTGAAACCGGCACGGATATCCTCCGAACTGAGATCCTTCTTCTGAACCAAAGCCGAGCCCACGCCCATCTGGGCGAAATACGAGCCAAAACGGAGCACTACATTGGCCATAGCAACGAGGCCAAAGTCGACCGGGCTGAGGAGGCGGGCCATGACGGCGGTGTAGCCGATCTGCAAGACAGCATTGACGGCGGTATCGACGTAGGACCATTTCAGACCGTGTAATGTTTTCGAGGTAAGGCTCTGCGCAGCCGGCTGGGGTGGATCTTGGATCGAAGCCTCGATGGTAGTTGTCGGTTCGGGAAATTGGCTATCGATCATGGACAGGCAGCACCCATTTCTTGAATGTGCTGCAAAGCAAGGGGGAACTCCGGATTTATTGCCAGAGCACGGCAGTAGGCCAGGCGGGCATTTTCCAGGTCACCTGCACCCTGATAGCTATCTCCCCATTTCACAAAAATCCCCGGATCTTGGTAGGTATGAAGCGCAACAGTAAAATGTTGAATTGCCAACGGGTATATCCCTTTCTTCAAGTAATACTCACCGGCCATGTTATTCCACCAGGGATCTTGAGGAAATTTCCCTAATCCAGATTCTAGATAGGGTAGTACCTGGTCAAGTTTTCCTTCCCGCAAATAACTATCCACCAGTGAACCTATAAAGTTGTATGAATAATCCGATTTGGCTTCGGTTGAGACCTCAAGCCCCTCCAATGCCACCGTTTCCACTTGATCCGAGGTGCCAAAATTCTGATAATAATTGACCAAGTACAAATATGGCCGAATCAGTTTGGGATCTTGAGCCTTCGCGCGCAACAACAACTGTTCGGCCTTTTTGGCGGATCCATCGTTCTTGTATTCCACATAACCGCGCATTGCGGTGAAACTGGCATCCTCCGGCGCCTCCTTCAAGAACTCATCCAGCTTCTCGGACGCCTCCTGCCACATTTCATTGGATATGAGGGCCTCCACCAGCGCCAGCTTGACTTCCAGTCGAGCAGGATCTACAGCAAAGGCGGCTCTAGCCGCTTCGAGCGACTCGGCTTTATCGGTCACGGCATAGGAATAGACTGCCAGATTATTCGCCGAGTAGGCTGGCGCCATCGCCCAGAGTTTTTTGGCGGCATTGTAAGAGCCGGTTTGTTTCAAGATCAGCGACCCACCCCACCAGGCGATATTACGGCTGCGAGTCTGAAAGCCAGGCGATTGCAGTAAGGAGAGTAAGCCAGGATCCACGGTTTGGGCTTCTGTGAATGAAGCATGATTGAGCCGGAGGGCAAGTGCGTTGGCGGACGCCACCTGCGCGAGACTGTTCCAGCGCAGGACGAGGAGGATGGCGCAGAGCAGGAAGAGCAAGAGCTTAACCACGGATTTCACGGATGGCACGGATTTTAAGAACATAAAGACTTTAACACAGAGTACACAGAGAAAAACAAAGAGAACACAGTGGGGATTAAGAGAAAAACACAAGATTGTAGATTGTTGCCAACGAAGAGCAGTCAACAATCTACAATCAGCAATCTAAAATCTACAATCTAAAATCCCTATATATCCCAGTCCATCGAAAATCTCCTGGGTGTGTTGACCAGCGGCAGATAGGGGCCGAACTGGTTGCCGGGGAGGAGGATGTGGCCGGCGTGGAGACGGATGTCACTGGTGGAGTCGATGGTGGGCCTGGGGTGCTGGAGGCATTCGTAGATCTGGCGGGGACCGTCGGCGAGACGGATCTGGGCGGGGCGGCCGCAGACGGGACAGACGATGCCGAGGAGGCGGGCAGGTTCGCCGGCGGCCTGGCAGTTGTCGGGGAGGTCGCCTTCGAGGATGGAATCCGGGAGGAGGCAGGCGCCGAGGCCGAGGGCGAGGCCGGCGAGGATGGCGCTGCCGCGGCCGACACGGACGCCGGCGGCAAGGGTGGTGGGGGAGAGCTCGGGGGCGCCGGCGGCGCTGGAGGCACGCGGGCCACCGATGCGAACGCTGCTCCCGATGCAGGTATCTTCACCGATTTCGAGGGGACCGAGGAGGGTGCAGCCGGGTCCAATGGAGACGCCGCGGGCGAGCTTGATCTGGCCGATGAGGCGGGTGCGGTTGCCAATGGCGCAGCCGGGGGAGAGGGTGACGTGGGGGCCGACCTGAGCGCCGAGGCCGACGTAGCAGTGGTCGGGGAGGCGGACGGCGGGGTCGAGCTGGGCCGTGGGGGAGAGGTAGGCGCCGATTTCGAGTTGGGTGGTCATGGTTGCTCCTATTGATAGAATGTTTGTTCTATTATAGGGGGAAGGAGAGGAAAATGCAAGTACCTTTAACAGAGAGGACACAGAGAATTTTAGATTTTGGATTTTTGATTCCACAAGGGGACGATGTTTAAGAACAAGAGCGATCCTGGCGCGCTCCGCCCTTCCGACATGGGGAGGGTGGGGTGGGCGGCGGGGGCGGGGTGTGAATCGGGAGATCAGCCCCCTGGCAGTAGGTGCGGTTGGCTACGGGTAAATACCGGTAAGGGAGGTGCGGGTGGTGCGGTGGTGCGGCGGCGATGGGTATGCGGGTTACGGGTGGTGGGCGCCTGGCGGCGCTGCGGTTGGAGTGGGTTTATTCTAGTTTAATGTTGGGGGATATGGAAGTGATGAATGTCATGGTTAAATTATGACAAAAAAGAACCCTACCAGCAGGGGGAGGAGCCGGTGGCGAGGAAGAGCTGGGGGTGGGAAAGGCGGGAGAGCCGGTTGCTCAGGCCAGGCGGCCGGAGCGGACGAGCAGCTCGGCGTTGTAGATGGAGCCGCCGGCGGCGCCACGGATGGTGTTGTGGGAGAGGACGACCAGCTTGAGGTCGAAAGCAGGGTCGGGGCGCAGGCGGCCGGCGACGGTGGTCATGCCGCGGCCGGTGGAGCGATCGAGGCGGGGCTGCGGGCGGTCGAGCTCATCGCGCAGGAGGATGGGCGGGTGGGGAGCGGAGGGCAGGTCGCGGCTGGCGGGCGGGGGCAGGTAGGCGCGCAAGGCTTGTGCGGCCTGAGCGGGATCGGCGCGGCGCTCGAGCTCGACGGAGAGGCAGGCCAGGTGGCCATCCACAACGGGGACGCGGTTGACCTGGGCGGAGACACACACTTCAGCAAGTGTGAGGACACCGTCCTGCAGGCTGGCGAGCATCTTGCGCGGCTCCCACTCGAGCTTATCCTCTTCGCCGGCGATGTAGGGGATGACGTTGTCGAGGATATCCAGCGAGGCGACGCCCGGGTAACCGGCTCCAGAAACGGCCTGGAGCGTGACCACCCAGACGCGCTTGAGGCCAAACACATTTAGGAGGGCTTTGAGGACGACGGTGACGCCGGCGCTGGCGCAGTTGGGGTTGGTGAGAATACCGCCGCTCCATCCACGGTTGTGCGATTGGAGGTCGAGCAGATCGAGGTGATCGGGGTTGACTTCGGGCAGGAGCAG
>JAQTMA010000055.1:0-15304 GCA_028714615.1 Anaerolineaceae bacterium
CCTGGAAGCCTTACTCACCCCTGATTACTTATTCCCTGGCGACGCCCCCAGAATATTTTACAAACAGGGCCGTCCATGATCCGAAATTTGCTAAAGGGATCTGGTCCATCAATGTAGAAAACGGGTTGATGGAGGAATTGGTCCCTCCCTCCCGCGGTTTTTCCCTGGTCGATCCGCATTGGTCTCAGGATGGACGGTTGCTCGGTTTCGCCGAGGTCATAGCAATGGAGGGCAGTGGGAACTTCGCATATTACGATTTAGAAGCAGCCCAATACCATGCTCTTGAACAATCGATCGGAGAATATACCTGGTTGCCTGGAATAAAGCGGATTGCCTACGACCGGTTAACCTATGCTCCAACCGGAACGGAACAAATATGGACCAGCGATCTGAATGGTAAAAACGAGCAATTGGTCTCAACCCAGGTGAAACCGGGATATGCCTTTGGTCCGCTGGCATCCCCCAAAGGCGATATGCTAGCTTATTGGGTTTCCAACGCAGATGCCACCACCCTGGCTCTCACCGTACAACCAGTTCTTGGTGGAGATGCGCGGAAATTGAAGGAATTCGATCAGGTTAACCATACTGCCTGGTCTCCCAGCGGAGAAGCATTGGTCGTCTCAGTAGGTGCATATAACCAACGACAGGTGATCGTAGTTACAATTAATGATGGTATGACCAAGAGTATCGCTGAAGGCGGCGAACCCGCCTGGCAACCCATAGCTCCTTAGGGGGAGTTGTATTCACCGATCACGCATTGCCTGCACGGGGTACCCGGGAGGGTTCACCAGCTACGTGGATGAGTCACTTTGATGATCCTCAGGAGGTTGTTTTGGGTTTTGTTCCATGCGATCAACTAATTTCTGTAACTCGGCATTGACCTGGCGGAGTGCCGAAACCAGGTGCGGCCGCACGTCTTGGACGGTTTGTTCGCTGGCTTCGCGAAGGTTTTGGGCTGCTCTTTCAGCTTCGCTGATCACCCGCTGCCCCTGCGGAGAGTGCGCAGTTTCATCGATGGTTTTTCCGATCTCATTGACCATCGATTGTAAGCCGTCCCGCATTTGTTCCATGCGGCGACGGTTTTCCTCATCTTGCCAGGCAGTCCGGAAAGCCTGTGAGATACTTTCGCCGAGCGCCTGAAATTGCCGGCCAACCTCTTGCCAGGCATCATTCGGACCGCGAGGACCATCGTTTGGATTTTGATCTTCAGACATTTCATGCTCCTTTTGAGTTACTATACTATAGTGACCAGGTTCCGCTGCTATCCTTATTTTACCAAAACAAGGCTTATTGGATATGCTCTCAACACCTTCCGATCCTGATCCACCACCCAGAACAATTGCGAGGTAAGCTGCCTGGAACGGAGAACTTGAACCCTCGCTCGGATAGCACGATCCACCTCGAATAGGAGAATATCTTTATTCCACAACCGGTTGGAATCCGGATAAAATCACAAGGTATATAGCCGGTAAATCAGTAGAAGGATGATCCTCCATGGAACGTACCGTCCCCAGAACCGCCACCGAAGAAGTTGACCTTTACGTTAGAACGATTTATTCTCTTCTCCGGTCGACTGCAGAAGTACAGATCCGCACCCTGGAGGAAGTCCATGCAGGGATGAATTCCTTGCTCCACCCGGAGGCTCGCTCGTCAGTCCCCGATACTTCAGCCTTTATCTATTCGCTGTTAAGACTGCCTGATTGCATGCCCAAAGTGCGCCTGGTTGTTCTTGGACAAAGCACCGATCTTTTCATCAGATCAGGATATGCACCCGAAGAATGGCAATCGGTGTCGGCCCGGGCGAGGAGGCGAAGATGGTATTACGATGGGGATGAGACCCTGGCTGCCTATATTGCCAGCCGGAGCGATATCGATGATGTGATTCCCATCATGGTAGCCTACCAGATCGAGTGGAATAAACTGAACCTGCTCTTGCGGAGTACCCAACCGGAGACAATCATCGCGGCCGGAGATGGCGATCTGGGTGCTATGGACCAATTATCAACCCAGTTGGAAATGCCGGTAGATGATATTATCCGGTTCCGGGCTATCTGGAGGGACCAGTTCGCTCCTAATCTCATGGATATTGCTCACCGGCGGCGGAATTTGGCAGTCCGGTTACTAGGCGGCTCGCTCAGCCAGTATTGGAGAGCCACTCGGGCCTGGTGGGAGAATATCGAACGGAAATCTCCGGCTGTTCTCGAACGCCCCATCTACTTCGTATCGAGCAATTCACACTCAATCGCAAACCTGCTATCGGGATTCGCCAGATTGCAAGAACAAGACCTCGTCTTTCACCTCGAGAGGAACCAGAATGCTGATTTGGTCAAAGAGTGGGAAAAGATCAATCAAGGCGCCACCGTCTCGAGCCGGGATAATTTCTTGTATTACCTGTTAAAACGCTTCCAGGATCGCGAAGGAACTGACACGACTGGATTATCCCAGGAACAGCATGATCAAAGTATTGGGATCACCCGCATTCCAAGCAAGCACTATTTCGACCTGGACGCCCAGGTGATCGAGTTGCGTAAGCTAGATCCAGCTTTGTTCGATCCCAGGCTTCTGAATGAGGATTTTTCCTATTTAAAAAAGAGTGATGCTTTAATTCTTAATATCGATTATCCGCTCGGATTGGCAGCCTATAATGTTTTGGCAAAAGTGGCCGAATATGCGAACCCGATTATGGGAGTCTATATTATGGGGAAGAGTGCTTCGTTGAATGCCAGAATTGGAGACGTGGTCATCCCGAACGTTGTCCACGACGAACACTCCCAGAACACATACCTTTTTCAGAATACGTTTACTGCTCAAAGCGTATCTCCTTATCTGACATTCGGCACGGTTCTGGATAACCAGAAGGCGGTCAGCGTCTTGGGAACTTTTTTACAAACAAAGAATTATGCAACCATCTTCTTTACAGAAAACTTTGTTGATATCGAAATGGAGAGTGGTTCATTTCTTTCCGCAATGTATGAGATGTACCGCCCGCAGCGACACCCCAAAAACGAGATTGTCAATTTATATCCGGCCCCATTTGACATCGGAATCCTGCATTATGTCTCAGACACCCCAATGAGTAAAGGCAGAAATCTTGGAGCCGGAACACTTTCGTATTTTGGAATGGATTCTACGTACGCAACCAGTATCGCCATCCTGCGGCGGATATTAGCATTAGAATGCCGCCGGCAAAGAGCTAGCTGTTTAGATTCCCCTGGCGATCATTCTCAGGAATTCTTCACCCCTTGATGCCGTCACGTTTTTGGATAATTGTTAACATGCTTAAGCAGGGTTATTACCTCGAGCGGATTTCGGGACAAATCCATTAAGTATGGATCCCGTTTACTGGTTTATTCTGCGGAGGATTGCCCTTCAGATTGAGGGAAGGATTCACGGGAAGGGAAGTTGTGCAGATTAACGGCAGAAAGTAATGCGACCACATGCGCCGCAGCCGTGATTACCAGCAAGCTGGTGAAACCGAATAGTGTGTAGATCACCCCACTCAAGGCGGTAAATACCAAAACAATTCCCAGCAGCGTATTTGTAAAACCAATATAAAGAGAACGTTCTTCGGATGGCGCCAGGTCGAGCAAAAGGCTGTTTCCAGACACTCCAATGCCGGTGGTACGAAACCCGGATAGAATAAACACAGGGATCAACCAAATGCCTGCGATTCCGGGTGGAATGTGAAGCAGCGGGTTCAGCAAGACCAACAACAAAACAAGAAAGGACATCGCCAGACCATTCAGGGCGGCGAGCGTCATCACACGCCGGTTTCCATACAGCAGGGACATGCGTCCGAAGACCAGGTTCGCGATAAGGTTTGCCACGGTTACCGCAGCCAGATAAACCCCGATCATCTCCTTCGCTACCCCCATCTGCCGGGTGACATACACAGCAAAAAATGGAGTAGCTGCGTTGGCAACCATTAAGGTACTCTGCATGGCCAGGTAACTGCGAAAGTAGCGGTTACAACGCAGCACTTCCTTAACTCGTCGCAATTGATCCCGGGTCGTAGCCTTTACATTAATCTGATACCCCTGCCCTTCACGGACAAAGCTGTAAAACGTCAGCGCTGCAGTCCCAAAAACAAAGTATACACCGCTCAAAATACTAAAATTGTATGGGAATTGGACAGGAGATCGGGTATCGAGCAGAAAACGGACCAGTAAGCTTCCACCGATACCGACCAAGCCGCCTAACCCAAGCCGCCAGGCATAGAATTCACCCCGACGGCGTGGTTCGACTGTTCGACCAACCACTTCTAAGAATGCCAGACCGCTCACTCCAGAGGCTAAAGATCCTACTCCATACAAGAAGAAAAATAAACCTAACAGGAGCGCCGGGGTTTTGACAAAGGTGATTGATAGAAACAGCATTGCCCACATCCCCGCTCGAACGAGCGTCATGCGGTTATAAAGTGGAAGTTTCGTTGCTTTGTTCTGCAAATACCCGGATATCCACAATTGGGGTAATGACCAGATGCCATCCCGCAGGGGCAGGACGGCGCCTAACAACAATGGAGAACTGGTCAGGTTGCTTAGGAAGGCAACCAACACGAGGGTAGGGTCGAGCACTGTCTCTGCAAAACTGTATAAAACACCATTCACGACCCCCAGGGTGAAATTCCTTGGAGTATAGTTGTTTGGTTTCGCCAGGTCGATCCTCGGGGAAACCGTTGCGATTCCATCTCGTGCTGGGGTGGGATTCTCCATATGAAGTGTGATTCTACTCTACTTGAAATGACAAAAGTCCACAATGTTCGGTTTGTATAAAGTATTCAAGTGATATGACGAAATCGTAGGGATATTCCTAATTGTGGATCAGCCAATTCCATCCTATATTAATAATAAGGTTTTCTACTATTTTCGATTAGGAGGGTATCCGCGAAGATTAATATAAGTGCAATTCGGTGGGATCGTTACTCGGTATGATCTCGCAGACGACAGCGACTATAACAACCTATCCGGCGAATCACTTGAGAAAATTACAAACCGATGCAAAAGATAGTTAGGTTGAAATATTCTACGTAGATTGGGGTACTACATAATGTAGAAGAAGCTCCCGGGGTATATTGGGAAAGTTGACTATGGAAGGATCGTATGACTCAAACGATATCAGCATTATCCAAAGATGCGGTAATCAGTAATACTTCGAAATTCTTGAACATTCTTTTTCCCGAACCACGCGAATTCACAATCAGATTATGGGACCAGGCACTGATTAAGGCGAACAAGCCCGAGCGTTTTTGCCTGGTATTGAACCATCCGACTGCACTCCGCCGGATGTTTACTGCACCCCTTGAATTGAACCTCGGAGAGGCTTACATTTATGGGGATTTTGACATTGAGGGCGATATATATGCAGCCTTTGCCATCCTGGACCACCTATCCGAACGGCTATCATCTGCCCAAGATTTTGCCCGAGCATGGAAAGCCCGTCTGGCGTTACCTCCTGGTCGCATGAATGGCCTCCAAGGTCGAGGCCCCCTTGAAATTTCAGGTGAACTTCATTCGAAAGATCGCGATGCTCGGGCAGTTAGCTACCATTACAACGTAGGGAATGACTTTTACTCTCTTTGGCTTGACCACAATATGCAATATTCTTGCGGCTACTTTCCCACCGGGCATGAGAGTTTAAACGTAGCACAGGAGAAAAAGCTAGAGCACATCTGTCGAAAATTACGACTAAAACCCGGTGAACGCTTGCTCGATATCGGTTGCGGCTGGGGTTTCCTGGCGATGTACGCGGCCAAACAATACGGTGTACAAGTGCTTGGCGTAACCCTCAGCGAGCGACAGGCAGAGTATGCCCAAGAGAAAATCATCGAACGCGGTTTGGATGATAAAGTCCGTATTGAGCTGAAAGATTACCGCGACTTGACCAGCGGGTCATACGATAAAATCGTCAGTGTTGGGATGTTTGAGCATGTAGGTCGTAGCCACCTCCCTGAATACTTTACGCATGTCTTCCGCTTGCTTAAACCTGGTGGATTGTTCTTGAATCACGGAATATCGCTTCGTAATCAAGCCCCTATATTTGGGGCAGGGTATCATCTCCGACAATACCTTTTGCCGGTTCCGCGGCGATCATATTACCAGGCATGGATCGATCGCCAAGTTTTAGGGTTTGGTACATTTAGCCAACGGTATATTTTTCCGGACGGCGAATTGGTATTGATTAGCGATGCGAATCTGATTGCGGAGGCAGCGGGATTTGAGGTTAGAGATGTGGAGAATTTACGCGAGCATTATGCCTTGACCATCCGGAACTGGATTAAGAATATCGAAACCAATCATGCAGCGATCTCTCGAGTTACCGATGAGGTTACCTACCGAACCTGGAGACTTTACCTGGCTTCTTCGGTTCATGGATTCGAGAGCGGAAGGATCAGCGTTAATCAAACTCTGTTTTCAAAGCCTGTTGATGGAAAATCTCTCATCCCGATGAGCCGGGGTGACCTTTACGCTAATCTAGGATGACCGGCTACCTTCACCGGAAATAATCAGTGTTTTGGGTAAACCTACCCAAAACACTGATTATTTCCGGAGCATCAACCCCTTCTCGATTTCTTGACAAACGAGTTAGAATCCTGTTTGCATTTTAATGAACCAAAGAGGAGCAAACTGATGACTGAACAAATCCATGGAAATCCGCCGCTTTCACAGCCGATCACATTTAAAGCAGAGACCCGGCAGCTATTGAATATCCTGATCCACTCACTTTATACCGAAAGGGAAATCTTCTTACGGGAGTTGATATCGAATTCATCTGATGCGCTCACCCGTCTCGCCTTCGAAATGCTAACCAATCGGAATGTTCACGATCCGGAAGTAGAACCAGCCATCCGTATTTATGCAGATGAGGAAAACAATACACTAACCATTGTGGACACTGGTATCGGCATGACGATGGCCGAGCTCGATGAAAACTTGGGTACAATCGCTCGTTCGGGAGCACGAGCCTTTATTGAAAGCGCCAAACAGATCGAGGGTAGCAAATTCACAGACGTGATTGGGCAGTTTGGGGTTGGATTCTATTCGGCTTTTATGGCGGCGGATTGGATCCGGGTGACATCCAGGTCTTACCAGCCGGATGCAAGAGCTGCTACCTGGTATTCTTCAGGTGAAGAAACGTACACTATCGAACCGGCAGATAAGGCCACACGGGGGACTGAAGTAATCGTCCACCTGCGTGAGGATGCGAAGGAATTCACCCAAAAGCAGCGATTACGAGAAGTGATCAAAAAGCACTCCGACTTTATCGCGTATCCGATCTATATTGGAGATGAGAGTGAGCAGGTCAACCAACCATCAGCCATCTGGCGGAAAAATCCTCGCCAAATAGAGGAAAAGGAGTACAACGAGTTTTATAAGCAGTACAGCCTGGATTTCAAAGACCCTTTGGCATATGCGCATATGAGCATTGATGCCCCAGTGCAGATGTATGCTTTACTTTTTATACCGAATAGTCCCGAGAAGAATATCTTTTCTTCTCGAAAAGAAGATGGCCTAAAACTTTATGCACGCAAGATCCTGATCCAGGAATACAACCGAGACCTGCTCCCAGAGTACTTCCGATTCATTCAGGGTGTTGTGGATTCGGAAGATTTGCCATTAAACATCTCACGGGAGAGCATTCAGTCCAACCGGGTGATAGCGCAACTTAAGAAATTAGTTACTACCAAGGTGATAGAAACCCTTAATAAGCTTGGCCAAGATAAGCCAGATACCTATACGAAATTTTGGAGTGAATTCTCGGGTTTCATCAAGCAGGGAATTGCGACTGAAGAAGAAAATCAGGAGGGACTCTATCCGTTGCTGCGATTCCACTCTTCTTTGTACCCGGATGAGTGGGTTTCCTTAGATGACTACCTTAAGCGCATGCAACCCGATCAGGCGGCGATTTATTATCTATTGGGACAAGATGATCACTCTGCCATTCACAGCCCACATTTGGATGTGGTTCGCAAACACGGGTACGAAGTTCTCCTCTTAACAGACCCGTTGGATTCGTTTGTCCTTATGCGATTAACGGAATATGCCTCGAAGCCGCTGAAGAATCTGGCGGCTGCTAACCTGGATCTACCGAAGATCGAAGCCGCCAAAGAAGATGAATCTGCCGAAGCCGTACCTTCCAGTGATTTCGTCAGCCTGCGCGAACGTTTTAAGCAACAACTGGGTGAGCGAGTGGCAGAAGTACGCTTTACAGATGTGCTTCAAGCTGCACCAGCCCGTTTGGTCGACCTAGAAGGAGCGATTAATCCTGAAGTCCAACGGGTGTATCGCTTGTTGAACCGCGAATTCGATGCGCCCAAAAAAGTACTCGAACTAAACCCGGCGCATCCGATCCTGGTAAAACTCAACACCCTTACAGCAGATAACCCATTAAACCGGGTGATCATTGATCAATTGTATGAGGATGCTTTATTAATCGAGGGATTACATCCAAACCCCGCTAGCATGGTCGAACACATTCAAGTGTTGATCCAGGCGGCATTGAAATAGGGAATTTGGGGCATTTTCGATTTTGTAATCTATTTGGTAGCAATCCAATAGAAGAATAGTGGGTTTGATCTATGTTATCATAATCACATGAATAGGATGGATGTGTTCTTCGGTCCGAATGCTGGTTATGTGGCGGAGTTATTTGATAGATATTTACAAGACCCCCACTCCGTTGACCCAACGTTCCGGTCATTTTTTGAGGGTCTACACAAACCGGGACTCCCAACCGGACCCATCCAAAACACCAGCCTCGTATCCATTATTCAGACCGTAAACTACGTCCACGCGATTCGTACGTACGGCCATATGAACGCGCAACTGGATCCTTTAGGGCATCCTCCGGTTGGAGATCCCTCCCTTTCCCCCCAATTTCATGGTATCACCGAACAAGATATGCTAAATCTACCTCCGGCAGTGGTCGGAGGTCCATTGTCTGAAGGGGTAGAGAATGCTTTTCTGGCAATTCAACATCTTCGCGAGGTCTATTGTACGAGAATTGGTTACGATTATGGTCATATCCGCGTAGAACAAGAACGTGATTGGCTGAGAGACGCAGCGGAAACCGGACGATTTCGCCCTCCCAAACAAGCCTTGGATAGTCCTGCCTTGCTGGAGCGGTTAACCCAGGTAGAAGTTTTCGAACAATTCATCCATCGCTACTTCCCCGGGAAAACCCGGTTCTCCATTGAAGGCGTCGATTTACTGATACCTATGCTGGATGAAATCGCCTGCCGTGCTGCGGATGCAACTGTTTGCAGTATGTTAATTGGTATGGCGCATCGGGGCCGGCTTAACGTCCTGGCGCATGTGCTCGAGAAATCCTATGGGGAGATATTATCTGAGTTCAGAGATCCACGTAAGAATTTTATACATATCGACCAATTAGGTTGGACCGGTGACGTTAAATACCATAAGGGCGCTTCCCATGCGATGCGGGAAGGAGATGAGATTAAATTGATCATCTCTATGGCGCCCAACCCGAGCCACCTGGAGCATATCAATCCTGTGATCGAAGGTATGGCTCGCGCATTAGGATCCATTACGAAACAGCCGGGTGTTCCGGAATTCTTTCCTCTCGCAGCTTTGCCCATCCTTATCCATGGGGATGCTGCATTTCCCGGGGAAGGTATTAATTCAGAAACACTCAACTTATCTCGTCTGCCAGGATATTCCACGGCTGGATCCATTCATGTCATCACCAATAATCAATTGGGATATACCACTACACCCGTAGAGGGACGAAGTACTTTATATGCCAGTGACCTGGCTAAGGGATTTGAGGTACCAATCCTTCATGTCAATGCGGATGATCCTGTCGCATGTCTGGAGGCTGCCCGGACGGCTATTGCATACCGGTTGGAGTTCCGCAAGGACTTCATGATCGATCTGGTTGGCTATCGCCGCTACGGCCATAACGAGGGAGATGAACCGAGCTTCACCCAACCGTTAATGTATGCTGAAATTGAACAACATCCCAGCATCCGTACGTTGTGGGCGGAGCGGTTGGTACGGGAAGGGGTGATCCCTCCAGAACGACCGCAGGAGATCTGGCAGCGTTATATGGATGGTTTGCAAAAGGTGCTCGATGAACTGAAACCAGATGAAGAGATACACCCTCCGAGGTTGAATGGTCTGGCCAGTGAACAATTCAAACCTCACCCTTCAAAAATATCCATCAAACGACTCACTGAATTGAATCAGATATTAATGAGTTTCCCTCAAAGTTTTCACGTTAACCATAAACTGGAACGGCCAATTCAGCGTCGGAAGGCAGCTTTTACTGATCCAGATCAACCGGGTATTGATTGGGGCGCCGCAGAGGAGCTGGCCTTTGCAACTATCTTGACCGAGGGGATTCCAATCCGGCTAACGGGACAGGATGTAGAGCGCGGAACGTTTAGCCAGCGCCATGCTGTCTTCCACGATGTCGAGACCGGTGAGGAATATATCCCTTTACAGGCCCTCCCACAGGCGAGAGCAACATTTGATGTCCATAACAGCCCCCTTTCTGAGAACGCGGCAATCGGTTTTGAATTTGGATACAGCATCATGGCGCCACGCCAACTGGTTATCTGGGAGGCTCAGTATGGGGACTTTATCAACAGCGCTCAACCTATCATCGACGAATTTGTGACTTCAGCTCTGGCAAAATGGGAACAAAAGCCTTCCCTGGTATTATTGCTCCCACATGGTTACGAAGGTCAGGGACCGGATCACTCCAGCGGTCGCCCGGAGCGGTTCTTGCAAACAGCAACTGCCACCAGTATGAGGGTAGCGAACTGTACGACCTCAGCCCAGTATTATCATTTGTTACGGTTGCAAGCTGAAACCCTGGAAACGGCGCCAATTCCCCTGGTTGTGTTTACCCCAAAGAGCTTATTACGTCATCCACTGGTCGCTTCCAGTGCGAAAATGTTGGCTACCGGCCGTTGGAACCCGATTTTGGATGATCCGAACGCGAATACACCGGATGCAGTGAAGCGCTTACTTTTCTGCACCGGGAAGATCGCAGTCGACCTGGCCAGCCACGATAAGCGCGATCAACACCCTGAAACAGCAATTATCCGGATCGAACAGTTATTACCTTTCCCGGAAAAGGAAGCCTGCGCTGTCCTCGACCGGTATGCCCACATTTCTGAGGTTAACTGGATCCAGGAAGAACCTGAGAATATGGGATGGTGGGCTTATATTCGACCTCATCTGCAAAGAATTATCCAAACGCGATGGTCTCTGGGGTATATAGGACGAGCGATCAGTTCGAGCCCAGCAGAAGGATCTTATACCTGGCATTCGATGAACCAGTCTGCATTGATTGACCAGGCATTTCTGGCAGAAACTCGGCCTGAACACGAAGGGGTTATCATCTATAAGGGGTGAGGCATGTTAACGAAAATCGTTGTACCGAGTTTAGGGGAGTCGATCGTGGAAGCCACGGTCGCGCATTGGTATAAACAAGTCGGTGATCGTGTGGCCAGCGGAGAAAAGCTGGTTGAGCTGGAAACCGACAAGGTAAATCTGGATGTCGGGGCAGAGCATAACGGTGTGCTCGCGAAGGTTGAACATCCAGAGGGCGACGATGTGAATGTCGGGGAGGTCTTGGGAATAATCGATGAAATCCCTGACTCGTCCCATTCAGCAGAGACGGTCACCAACCAGGAACACCTCAGTCCCACCGAAGTAGTAAGAAGCAACCCGGAAAAGGCGCCATCTCCACCTGGAAATGGAGAAAAAGAACGGGTTACCCCGGTAGCGCGACGCATGGCTCAGGATATGGGGATCGATCCAGGAAAATTAACAGCCGCTCGGCCCGGGGGAAGAGTGACAAAGCTAGACGTCCAACACATTGCAGTTCAACAATCCATCCCAAAGACCTCAGAGTTCGTTTCGGAGGTGGGGAAAAACGAACCCGTAGCCCAGTTGCAACCTGTATCAGCCATTTTCCCGCAAACTTCACAGGATCTCGAAGAACGGATGCCACTCTCCCGCCGGCGGCGTACGATCGCGCAACGTCTAGTTGAAGCGCAACATACCGCAGCGATGTTAACTACATTCAACGATGTGGATGTGAGTGCTATAAGCCAGATTCGGGCAAACCACAAAGAAGCGTTCAGGCAAAAGTACACAGTCAGCTTGGGATGGGTATCATTTTTTATCAAAGCAACTGTTAGCGCCTTGAAAGCCTTCCCCCGGGTGAATGCCGAACTTCGCGGTGATGACCTGATTCTCAAACATTATTATGATATTGGGGTCGCAGTTGGCTCAGAAGAGGGCTTGGTGGTGCCGGTGTTGCGCGGCGCGGATCGCATGTCCTTTCGGGATATCGAGCAAACCATTCATGAGTACGTCAATAAAACCGCTGAAGGTAAATTGACCGTAGAAGACCTCCGAGGAGGAACTTTTACCATCACAAATGGAGGCGTCTTTGGTTCTCTGTTGAGTACACCAATCGTAAATACCCCTCAAGTTGGTATCTTGGGCTTGCATCGAATTGAGGAACGTCCTGTCGTGGTCAACTCACAAGTGACCATTCGTCCAATGATGTATCTAGCGCTAAGCTATGACCACCGCGTGATCGATGGAAGAGAGGCAGTGTTATTTTTAAAACACATCAAAGTGCTGATTGAAAGCCCCGAGAGATTGCTATTAGAACTATAAGAGGAATCCCAAGACCATTCAAGTGCATATAGATCTTGGGCGCGATTTTTTGGCTATAGTCTTCTAGTAATAAGGTTCCCGGAACTATTTTCGATCGATCCCGTCTATAATGATGGGGAGAGATACTCCCGCTGAAAAATACCCATAAATGAGGTTTATTATGAAACACTGGATCATCTCAGTCCTATTGCTAGGCATGCTTCTCTCCGCGTGCAATGCCGTTCGAGCCACGCCAACCGTATCTCAGAATGATATTCAAACCCAGGTGGCGCAAATCCTGACTCAAATGCCCGCTACGCAGAATGCGCCAACCGAAGTGCAGGTTACTACAATTCCGACTCTGGCCCCAACTTCGACCACCGCCCCCACCGCCACTCAAGCGCCGACCAATACAGAATCACCTACTCAAATTGCTACAGAAACCCCGACTCTGACGCCTACAGTAACAACAGCCCCTTCCACTACACCGCCGGCAAGTGATCCCCGGGCTCAGCTAGGGACCCCTACTTTCCAGGACACATTTAAAGACGATAAGAATTGGCAGATAGGCGATGATAAGTTCACCAGTTTTTCCATTGCGAATAATGCCCTCACAGTAAAAGGGCTTTCTACTCTGGATGGTTGGCGATTGACCTGGCCAACGACCAGCGATTTTTATCTTGAGGCGACATTCACCACCGGTGAATGTTCTGGGAATGACCGCTATGGATTGATTGCACGGGTGCCCGACGCTACAACAGCCGACCGTGGCTATTTGGTCGGAGCCACCTGCGATGGAAAATATGCTTTGCGCAAGTGGGATGGTGAGAAGATGAACAACCTGGTTTCCTGGACTGCCTCTTCTGTTCTCCACGCTGGCGCCAAGCAAACCAACCGGATTGGCTTGCTTGCAGTTGGAGACCAGTTAAGTGTTTATCTCAATGGAGCCTTAGCCAAGACCGTGCAAGACAATAGCTTTAGCAAAGGTTCGTTTGGCTTATTCATCGGAGCGAATCAAACGGCAAACTTTACTGTTACCGTTACTGATGTTTCTTATTGGGAGAATCCGAAACTCAAATGATTGTCCGGTGGATGGTATCAATTCAATAATACCCTCATTCAATAGAGTTCAGCGTAGATTATCAGGTCGGATATTCATGGTTTACTGAGGAGATTGTCGGAGGGAATGATGGCAGTCATCAAAGTATTCGGCGCAATCTTCGACCAGCAGAAGCGCATCCTTTTGGTCCACCGCTGTGACGGTGACCAAACCTGGACGACGCCAGGAGGGCAGTTAAGCCCTGGTGAATCTCCTGAACGTGGGCTCGAACGTTTAATTCTGCTTGAAACCGGTCTATCCATACAACCTATGCGACTCATCGGCATCTATTCAGCAACATTCAAGGACCATATCTTTATCTTCTTAGAGGCAAAAGCCCTCAACCTTGAAGGACTCACCCTCTGGAAACCTAACGACTACCTGAGTGAAATTGGTTTCTTCTTTGAACACCGTCTCCCTGAACCGATGTATAAGCGTACTCGAATCCGATTACACGATGCGTTTTCCAAAGAATTAGGGAAGATGAGAGTCCTGGAAAATCATTAATGCCCAATTTTCGAGATCTGTTAAATAGTTTACCCGCCGATACGCAAGACATGCTGCGCCTGGTTTGGGAGACCCTGCCACCCTCAGAACGCCAAAATTTACAAAATGTTTTTACAGCATTCCCAAGCGAAGCAAACCTGATGCGTTTGTTAATCAATCTCTCTATGGTTGAGTTTCGCATGGCTTTTGGACGGAAAAACAGTGTGGTCATTGTCGGGCCGGCCAATGTAGGAAAATCAACTCTCTATAACCAGCTAATCTATTCGAAATCAGAACGCGCAGAAGTCAGTCCATTGCCTGGAACGACCCGCATCAACCAACTTGGCGATGTTGGTTTGTTTAGTCTGGTTGACACACCCGGAGCGGATGCGATTGGCGAGGTCGGAGAACACGAGAAAGAGCTTGCATTTCAAGCTGCCAGCCAGGCGGATTTTTTGATTGTTATGTTCGATGCGATTCAGGGGGTCAAGAAAACGGAACTCGAGCTATATAAAGAACTACAATCACTGGACAAACCCTTTATCATTGTACTCAATAAGATGGACCTTGTCCGCCGCGATATTCAAAAAGTAACCGAACAAATTGCAGTGAACCTGGGAGTCCCAACAGAACAGATTGTCAAGATATCCGCTAGGGACGGGAAAAACATCGAACATGTTTTACTGGCGATTGCAGCAGCAGAGCCCGAAATTGTCGCAGCCCTTGGCAAGGCCTTACCGGCTTATCGTTGGCAGCTCGCCTGGCGAGCAATCGTTAGTGCAGCATCCGTTTCGGCAGTGATTGCCTTGACACCATTACCGTTCGTTGACTTTGCTCCCTTGATCATTACCCAATCCGTGATGATGCTGGGGATTGCCCGCATCTATAACTATGAGATTACACCAAAGCGGGCTCGTGAATTGGCGGTGACTTTCGGGCTCGGTTTCCTTGGTCGCACCCTCTTCCAGGAGTTGAGCAAACTGGGGGGAATCCCTGGTTGGTTATTATCTGCTGCGATTGCCTCCTCAACGACGGTTGCCATGGGATACGCCGCGTCAGTATGGTTCGAGCGGGGAGAACG
>JAQTMA010000055.1:15404-20603 GCA_028714615.1 Anaerolineaceae bacterium
ACGGCAGTGGCGCTGGACCCAGCCCAAAAACAAATCATGGACGACAGGGGAGAGACTTATCACTATTCGGTTCTTCTTCTGGCTACCGGTGGAACACCCCGCCGGCTACCTTTTGGTGACGATCACATCCTCTACTACCGTACATTGGAAAACTATTATCACTTACGCAAATTGGCAGAGACGTTTCAACATTTTGCCATCATTGGCGGAGGGTTTATCGGGTCAGAAATTGCTGCGGCTCTGGCTATGCAAGGTAAAAAAGTGACGATGCTCATCCCTGAATTAGTACTCGGCAGCCGGGTCTATCCACATGGCTTGGCTGAATTCCTGAATGACTATTATAGCAAAAAGGGAGTTGAAATTCTTCCCAGTTCGACAGTTGACGGCTTTGAATTAGTAGAGGAACGGTCGATTCTTCATATGAGCAACGGAAAAACAATCGAGGCAGATCAAGTGGTTGCCGGTATCGGTATCCAGCCGAACGTGATCCTGGCAAGGCAAGCTGGACTTGAAATCGATAATGGCATTATCGTAAACGAGTACCTGCGAACGTCTACGACAGATATATTCGCGGCCGGCGATGTGGCTTCTTTCTACAATCCTTCTTTGGCCAAACGCATGCGGGTAGAGCATGAAGATAATGCCAATACTATGGGTGAAACGGTTGGACGGAATATGGCAGGCGAACATAACCCTTACAACCATTTACCGTTTTTTTACTCAGACCTTTTCGACCTGGGCTATGAAGCAGTGGGCGAGCTTGATTCGCGCCTGGAAATCATCGAGGATTGGCAAGCTGGTTTCAACAAAGGGGTGGTTTATTACCTGCGGGACGATCGTGTAAGGGGAGTGCTGCTTTGGAACGTATGGGGGAAAGTAGATGCTGCTCGAGACCTGATTGCTCAGCCAGGTCCCATTAAGAAAAATGAGCTGATCGGTCGGATCATGGATTAGGTTGATATTTATGCTTGCATTTCTCAATAAAGGACACGGCAACGAAACGAAAATCCATTACCATGTCCTTCTACTTTACCAAGAGGTAGTGTATTCGTATTGCTTTTGACTTAATCCAATTCTCGGTCCGGTCTATGAGATCAATCCCACCTGTTTCCCGACTTTCTCGTATGTTTCGAGCACTCGATCAAGCTGTTCGTCTGTGTGGGAGGCCATATAACTGGTGCGCAACAATTGGCGGCCCGAGGTAACAGCCGGAGAAATGACTGGATTTACGAAAACGCCATCATCGAACAATTTCCGCCATGCCAGAAAGGTCAATTGGTCGTCGCCGATGATGATGGGAACGATTGGCGTGCATGAGTTACCGGTATTAAATCCAAGAGAATGTAACCCTTCCCGGATTTTTTGTCCGTTTTTGTTAACCCGATCTACTAATTCGGGTTCGTCCCGCATGATATGCAAAGCAGCTAGCGCAGCAGCGGCGTTAGCAGGTGGCAGGCTGGCTGAGAAGATCAAAGAACGGGCATGATGTTTCACGTAATGAATTACGTCCCCATCTCCGGCGACGAATCCGCCTAAAGAAGCAAATGATTTGCTAAACGTTGACATAATCAAATCCACTTTAGCGGTCAAGCCGTAATGAGCGGAAGTTCCCTTGCCCTTTCCAAGAACACCCATCGCGTGTGCATCATCGACCATTAATCGTGCACCATATTGCTTACATAGACGAGTCATCTCCGGGAGTGGTGCAATATCCCCTTCCATGCTAAAAAGACCGTCCACAACTACAAGTTTGCCTTTATCTGCTTGAAGGCTTCCCAGGACTCGTTCGAAGTGCTCCATATCATTATGACGAAACCGCTGGATCTCACCGCCACTGAGCCAGGCGCCATCCACGATACTCGCATGGTCTTCTTTATCCAGAATGATGTAATCCCCTCGTGATACTAAAGAACTGATTGTTCCGAGATTGGTCTGCATCCCTGTAGAAAAAGTTAAGGCGGCTGGTTTTCCCACAAATTCAGCGAGTTCAGCCTCAAGTTGTTCGTGAAGTTCTAATGTCCCGTTCAAGAAGCGGGATCCGGTACAACTGGTGCCATATCGTTGGATTGCCTGGATTGCTGCCTCGCGTACCTTTGGATGCGTCGTTAATCCCAGGTAATTGTTCGAACCGCACATAATCATCCGGCGGCCGTGGTAGACTACCTCTGTTCCTTCATTTTCAGCCAGCGGGATAAAGAATGGGTAATATCCCCCTGCAATTGCATCTTTGGCATCCATATAGCTCGAGCACTTGCTAAAGACGTCCATTCGTTTTTCCTTTTCTGTCTGCAAATTGACCACGCCCAATGAGCATCGTTCGTATTATGGGACTGGACAAGAGATTCGATAAGAGATTCGGGTTGGCAAAGATAGGAGCTTGTTTAGGACGTGGTCTACACAAGTATTGGACTTGGAAATACCTGGGGACACCATTGTACAGATTATATCCTATAAAGGAATGATATAGAGGCGAATGGGAGAATGTCATTAAGGTTCCTCAAAGGTCGCTAATAACCCATAGGTTCAATGAGAATTTCCGGGATTAGCCGCCAGGTTTAAGGTATGGCCTTGTGAATGCTTGATGCAGATGCAATTTATGTTTATTAGAGGTGAGTTTTAGTATTTATGATGGTTGAGTAAATGGCTATGCGCATTTTTTTGTACAATGCAGAAACAACGATCTTCTCTCTGTGATAAAATATCGTTGGAGTAAGGTTCGCACATTATTTTGCCATCCGTAGGCTGTATATTCACCGATGAAAGGAAAGGGGAATGAAATCGTCCCCCTGCTCCCTACCCTGATCCACCCATGATACCTGAAAACCGATCTATCCATTGGAAACCTCCCCAAGGGTTCATTGCGCTTGAATCAAAATTGCCCGGGGTAAGTGTTTATGCGCCCGCCCCGGTCGAGGATCACTCGCCAGACCTCCGGGATTTCAGTTGCCCGAAATGCGGGGCTATCACTGCCTTCGATCCGATTGTAGGGAGCGTAACATGTGCTCATTGCGGATTCATTCAGGAAAACTATGGTATGGTTGTAGGTACTGCAGCGGAGGAAGCTGAATTCACTTTATCAACTCTACACGCCCAAACTCGGGGATGGGGACATGTTCGTCGAGAATTGCATTGTCAATCCTGTGGGGCAGATATCTCCATTGCCTCAAATGACCTCTCAGCGTCTTGCTCATTTTGCGGATCCAATCAGGTCATTTTGCGGGTACCTTCCCAGGAAGGCTTACGCCCGAATTATCTGATCCCTTTCAAAATCAACCTCGCGGATTGTCAGCAAAAAGCCCGGGACTGGCTGGGTCGTGGATGGATGCATCCGACTGACCTTTCCTCTTCAGGGGCATCTATTCAATTTAAAGGTATGTATTTGCCTTATTGGACTTTCAGCGCTTATATCACCGCACAATGGAAAGCAGAAGTCGGTTATGAGCGTACGGAAAGCCATTACGATGCCGCGTCGCATAGCACGCAAACCAGAACGGTTATCGATTGGCGTTGGGAAAACGGAACCATCAATCTGCCAATCGAGAATATGATGGTAGCGGGTACCCAGAATGTAAGCGCCATCTTGCTTGAAAAAGTATCCCCATTCCCACTTAGCGATTTGGTCGATTACAACCCGGACTTTCTGGCAGGGTGGCAAGCAAAATCATATGACACATCCCTTCAACCTGCTTGGGAAACCGGGAAAGCCCGAATGCGCATGATGGCGAAGGATGTATGTGTGCAGGATATTCCGACTTCCCATGTACGCAATTTTAGTATGTCAGCCGATTTTGCGGATGAATCCTGGCGCCTGATTTTAGTCCCAGTGTACCTTTCTGCTTATCGTTTTCAAGATAAATCATATCAGGTGCTGGTGAATGGTCAGACCGGGATGGTCTCTGGCCAAAAGCCCGTAGCCTGGTGGAAAGTAGTGGCAGCCATTCTTGCTCTGCTTCTCCCGGGAACTATCCTCGGTCTGATCGGCTTCCCTTTCTTGGCAATCGGCGGGGTTGGGGCACTTCCGCTTGGTGTGGGAGTGGTTTTGTTTATCGTCGGCCTTGTGCTCAGCGGGGTTATAATGCGCCAGGCAATGCAATCAGGTGAAGCGTGAATCCAGTCCCTCCAGCTACCGGTTCGCCAGAACTCATCACCAAGGGAACTACCTGGTGTGTCGATCTTCAGCCCACTCACTGTACAAAATGTAATACCACATTTCTTTTAGCGCCTGGACTGACCCCAAACTGCCCTCGATGCTTTTCACCCATGCTAGAATCATTAACTGATTTCCCCATATCCTTTTCTCCAGAGTTACTTCTGCCACATAAAATAGAATCGGCCACATTAACGAAAGAAATTCAAGAATGGACAACTGGTGTATGGTTGCATCCCGTTGATTTCACAGCCACGGCATTGATGAGTCGTCTACAGAAAGCATTTTTACCGATGTGGTTGGTGGATGGCTTCATTGAAGCAAGTTGGAATGCACTGGTTGGCTTCGATTATCAGGTTGCAAGCTCTACGGAATCATTTGCAGGCGGTCTTTGGTCCACGAACCATGTGACTGAAACCCGAGTGAAATGGGAACCTCGAACGGGTCGCTTACAGCGAGATTACCGAAACCTCGCCGTCCCAGCCTTGGAAAATCACGACCGCTTCTTTGCCGGGTTGGGATCTTACCCTTTACAGGAAGCTGTCCCATATAATACGCTCGCAATTGCTCAAGCAGCCTTTCAAGTGCCTGACCTATCTACCGAACAAGCCTGGCCGTTGGCTCGAACCCAGTTCGATCGGGCTGCCGCTCGTGATTGCCAGATCGCGTGTGACGCCCAACACATCGACCAGGTGAACCTTCAAGCTGAATATCAGAAGCTAAACTGGACACTTCTATTACTACCTATCTATTACACGAATTATCACGATGACCAGGGGATGCTCCACACAGTCATGGTAAACGGGCATGACGGACATATATTCGGGATGCGGCGTGCTTCTCAATCGCAAGGTTGGCGCTGGACCGGAACCCTGGCAGGGATAGGACTGGCTTGCCTGCTGCTTACTATTCTGCAGTCCTTGGTCATCCCAGCCAATCCGGTGGTTGCCGCGATCTCAACCATATTGTTTATTCTGGGCGCCCTGATTACGATAATATCCCCGATGCCGGCGATTTGGGCATGGCAGTTCAATCGTAACCCGCAAGAATAA
>JAQTMA010000056.1:0-11444 GCA_028714615.1 Anaerolineaceae bacterium
TGTAGGTGTGCATCCTTCATATTCTCCTGGATCAAAAATTTGTCTACATCATTCACCTCCATCATAAAGATACGCCATTAACGGATGTTATCTTCGCGGTTAAATTCCATTAAAGAACAAGTAAATAAATATATTAACTTCCCTCTTCATCTGTTATGGAAACTAACTTTTGGGGATGTTATGAGTCGGCTAAGGGTTTCTGGCTAGTTTCTCCCGGTAGGAAGAAGGCTGCCGTGCCGGCCAAAACATAAGATAGGGCAAAAACGGTCAATGGGACCAATAAACTGTAATTGAGCAGAATCCCCCCCAGGCTTGGAGCAATTGCACCAGCAATACGGGTCATTCCGCTGGCCGCACCCATCCCGGTTCCTCGTAGAATGGTGGGGTAGGCTTCCGGTGTGTAAGCATACAGCGCACCCCATGCACCCAGGGTAAAGAAAGACATCCAAATCCCCATTGCTACAATCCAATTCAACGAAGTAACCGCCGCAAATAGAAACGTGAATAACCCACTGGCGATCAGGTAGAAACCCAGAGTTTTCCGTCTCCCCAACCGCTCGACCAGGTAGGCAGCGGAAAAGTATCCTGGAAGTTGTGCTAAGGCCAGAATAAAGCTGTTTTGGTACACCGGCAACAATCCCATCCCCTGGGATTTGAACGAATTCGGTAGCCAGGTGAACACACCATAATACCCTAGTGATATCAAAAACCAAATAGCCCATAGGAGAAAAGTGGTCCGGCGCAATACGGGTTTCCAGATATCTCCCACGGAAGACTTGGTGCTAATCAATGGTTTCAAGTGGAAATCAGCTAACTCACGCCCATTTTCCAAAGCCACTTGTCGTAGTATCCTGGCAGATTGGTCTACTTTCCCCTTGACCAACAAAAAACGTGGAGATTCAGGGATATAAAGCCTTATAAACAAGACGATTGCCGCGGAAATCGCTGGGATTGCGAAAAGCCAACGCCAACCTAACGTTGGAACGACCGCCCAGGCCAGCCCGGCTGCCAGCAGGCTACCCAAAGCCCAAAATGATTCCAGCAGCACCAGGTACCGCCCGCGCCGGTGGGCAGGTAGATATTCGGCAAAGATAGAATAATCGACCGGCAGCATACCACCTACCCCAAATCCGGTCAGCCCGCGCAGAACAAGCAACCACACAAATGAGGGCGCCAATGCCGAAAACAGCCCAAAAAGCGAAGCGATCAACACCGTAGCAATAAAACTAACCTTGCGCCCGATACCATCACTCAACCGTCCCCAAAACCAGGCTCCCACCAACATGCCAAGAAAAATTGCTGTCCCTAATAAGCCGGTTTGAGCGCTGGTCAGGTTCCATTCCTGGCGAATCGCCGGAAGCGCGAAAGAGATCAACAAAACTTCCATCGCATCTGCTGCCCAGCCCAAACCACAGATGAAAAGTAATTTCTGTTGGAATCGTCCAAAACCAATCTGATCGATGGCTTCTTCAAAAGATAGTACGGTCAAGGTTTTCTCTTGTCGGGAAGAAATTGGGAAGAAGTCGGTGAGCTATAGGATACTGGCGGGTTTCTGGAATTTTTCTTTTAGGAACTGGCCTTGAACCATCAGCTTTTGGGTGTCATTGGCATATACTGCCTGAACGACTTCTTTCATCTCCTGGTCCAGTAAAGCGAGCTGATCCATCAACAGTTGCTTAGGAGTTTTGCCATCTTTAACCGGATGCAAGTTGGCATAAGCTGGGGGTAAATTGAGATAGTTTTGCAAAGAAGCTGGGAGATAATCTAAAGCGGTCTGTTTGATGGTAAACGTATTGTAATCGCTATCGGTAAGGGCTACGATCTGGGGTAGCACTTCCAGGATCGACCCCTTAATACTTTGCACGATGTCCATCACTTCTTTGGGGACCTTTCCGGTGATTTTGTGAATCAGTTCATCCAACTCCTCGCGGATATCATTCGCCGTGAGTTGGTTTTTGAGGCTCAGATCGTAAGTTGGGCTACGTGGGGTGGCAAGGACGCCGATCCCGTATAGCCCAATTACGATCAAGAACCAGAATTGGTGGATGAAGCCCAGGAAGAACAGAGCAAGCCCCAGGATGCCGAGGAGACTGCCAACAAGGTTGGCCGTGCTGTACAGATATAGCAGCAAACGCTGTCTTTTTTCCATGAGTCTATTGGTAACCGCGGATTTCCTTGAAGATAAACGGAAGTGAATCCTTGCTGGCATCGAACATCCGCCCACCGGTCAGATCAGCAATCGATTGCAAAGTTTTTGCATCAGCTTCACCAAACAGGATTGTAAAAGTCCGGATATTGGTCAGGCCGGGGGTAGATTTGTAATAACCAGTAAATTCATTCTCTGAAATGCCGGAGTTGTTTTCGCCATCCGTCATCAGCACAATCGAATAAGTTCGATCGGGCTCCTGCCGGTAGGTCTGAAGCGCCAGGTTGTAAGCATTTTGAAGAGCCGAAAAGATGGCGGTACTTCCACCAGCATTTAGAGCATGCACGTAGTCACGAATCTGTTGGAGACTGGCGGGCTGGTTGGTATCTACCTCAAAATCGGAGGCGGTAACAACCTGTGAATTGAACGGTAAGATTGTGATCTTCTCCCGGTTGCGGAAACGAGCAAATTGCCCGGTCAGGCTGGTATCGGCTCCGGTCAAATTATCCATCGCTTTTACCAGGTTGTCCAGGCGGTCCCCATTCATCGAACCGCTGGTGTCGAGGACGTAATAGGTGTGAGAAGGCTTGACCTGCTCATTTAGGTAGCTGACTAACAACGCGTCGACAACCTCACGGCTGCTCGGAAAAGAAACCTCGACCAACAATTGTTTTGGAAAATCAGCATCTAAGGTCACCTGGCTGTTCACAGGACGGCGCAGGGTTTTGACCATGATCTCGCGTTGAAAATCCGTTGATTTCAAATACGTAACCAGTTTATTGTAATCATCCCGCTTATCCGGGTTGAGCAATAGGAGGGGATAATCAGCGGTGATGATGCCCTCTTTGGGATAGACCAGGTATAGCTTTTCTTTTAACTTGCCACTCTTATTCTGGGCGAGCAAGACCGATTCATAATTGACCATCCCGTCTAATTGGTCCTGGTCGGTAATGTACTGTTCAGCCAACCAGCCTGAACTTCCAGCGGTGAGCGACTGTCCCTTGAAAAACCCTTGCAATTGAGGCGTAATGCTGGCGATATCCTCTTTCTGCAATGCATCTCCCTTGCCAGCCAGGGCAGAAGCAACCCCGATCAGAGCGGAAAACCCAGAGTTGGAAGAAGAAGGATTGGTCATGGCAAAGTGCAAGTCACCGCTGGCTGCTTTTTGTACCACATCGCTCCAGGTCAGGTTAGGATTGTCGACCCAGCCCCAGGCGTGCGCCTTGCTCTCTTTTATTCCCAGCACCACCGGGGAAAGCATGATCTTTTCCTGAGCCAGTACCTTATCCTTTGAGCCTTCCATCAGGTTGAGGTATTTCGCGTGGCTAAACCAGGCCAGGTCAAACTTCGCTCCGGACATGATCTGTTCAGCGCCGTCCAAAGTACCGGTAAATTGAAACGTCAGGCGGATGCCGGTATTTTGCTGGATTTCGTCCAACATCGGCGCCAGGTCATTCAGTTCTGAACCGGCCAACACAGTCAGAACCTTACCTCGCTTCTGAGAAGTGCTACAACCATTCGCGCTGAGCAGAAGCACGGTCAGTAAACAAATGAAAGACAGACTCCGGCGGAAGTTCATGACCTGCCTTGACTTTCAATCTCTCGATTATAGGTGGATGTCATTATCAGGGATTGACACATCGATATCGCCTGCAGTCCGGGCGGCTTCTTCCCGGCGCACTCGGTCCAAGTAGGTTTGAGATTTCTCAATCTCGGTTGATAGTGTATCGACAGTCTGTTTCATGGTCGTCAATGCCTGAACTTTATAATTTGAAATCATGTCCATCGATTCATAGATATTGGCAAAAGCTTTCTGGAGACTCTCGACGCTGAGGGTTGCACTGGCGGCTTGTTGGTGGATATCTACGGATTGCTTGCGCAGTAACTGTGAGGTTGATTCAATCAGGCTGCTGGTTGTGGTATTGAGAGCTGTGATCTGATCCAAAACCAGTTTTTGATTTGCAAGCGCTTGGGCTACGATGACCGCTGTACGTAGTGCAGATACCGTTGTGGTCGTAGCCCGATCGACGCCCTTGATCAGCTCAAGGTTATTACGGCGCACCATATCAAGCGCCAGGTATCCCTGGATGTTCACTGCCTGCTGGGTCAGTAAATCCTGAACCTTCTGGCGCACATAAAAGAGCATTTCTTCTTTGACTACCCGCGCTTTCTCCGGATCAGAAGCTTCAATGGTTGCAATGCGGTCCTCCAACGCCGTATCGATTTTCTTGCCAACATAAACGTACTGCTGGAGCTGGCCCATCAGGTTCCACAGGTTGACCTTTTCTTGTTCAATGGCTGCATTGTCTTTCCGTAGTTCATCCTGGCCTTGATAGAGGGCGTTGATGATGGCATTGATGTGGCTTTGAGAAGACTGGTAGCGCATAAAGTAATCTTGCAGCTTGTTGCCGAAAGGGATCAAGCCCAACAGTTTTTGTGGTGAAAACAGATCGCCTTGGTGTGCAGGATCCAGGCTCTCCACAGTTTTTCGTAGGTCCACCAATGATTTAGAGATGGGCGCTGTGTCGTTAAACAACCCACTTTCCATCGACTTAACCGGCTTATCCAACATTCTGTTCGAAACGCTGGCTGAGGCCCGGATTTCCTTGACGCCCAGGTTATGGATCGCTTCAACTCGCTCTTTGAATGGATCGCTTTGCACATCCGAACGGATCACAATATCGGTAAATTCACTGACCTTATCATCCAGGTGTGTGAGTGTAGCCGAATCCAACTTCACCATCTGGCTGGCCTGGTCTGGAGCAACCGCCTGGACTGGTTCCGGCGGGGTGAGGGTGTTCGGAGGGACTAACTCGTTCGCCATAGCAATTCTCCTATTGTTTATATTTCTGCTCGATTTGCTGGATCATTTTTTCAAGGATCTCATAACTTGGCGGATCCACAACGTCGACAAGGGTGTCAGGTAAGGTCAGGTTGCGGCTTTTTTTCACCTGCTTGAACAGCTCCGTGTTCGCGTTCCGAAAACCGTTTTCGACTGCCAGACGCTGCAGATCAGGATCCGTTTGGAGTAGTTGGCCCAATTTCTGACCATTGGGGGTAAGTGCAATCAAGGTATGCTTGCTATAAATGGTCGGCTCAGGATACATCAACACCATATCGGTAGAGATGCCTTCAGGTTGAACAGCCTGATTAATATAGGATGATTCATAAACCATCACCATGGGTGCTTTGCCGACCCCCATACTGACATAATCTTGAAACGGAACTTCCGACGAGTATTCGGTAAAACCTTGCTTCAGGAATAACGATTCGACCAGAGGGAGAACTTTTCGGATGTCGTCATCACTCTGCACCACGTTATTGCCATTGGCCACGTAGCTCGCCAATGCCAGGTACATCGCGGCAGAGTTCGATTGGCGCACGTCAGTGGAGACGATTAATATGCTTTTATTAACGTTGTAATCCGCGTTGTTCTTTAGATCGCTCCAGCGTTTACCATCGGTCACGATTTGCAAGTACGCCGCCATATCCAGTGTGTAATAACCGCCCTGGTTTTTGGCGATTCCATTGGCCTCGAGGATATTGGCGATCGATTTCCAGGACGCGATTGCCATCGGTGTGAAGAATTCGTCGAACGCTTTTTCAAATTTTGGGTCCTGGCGAAGCTTGGTGGCGGCTGGCACCCCTGCCGGGAAAACAAAATCATACTTGCTCAAATCTGTATTCGCAATTGTTCGCGAGCCTGCCTTTTCAAATTGGACTTCAACACCCCCCTTGTGTAGAGCATCGACCACTTTCGGGTCGCGAAAAAAAGCCTCTTTTTCCGATCCGATCAAGCCTTTGACTGTCACGATCTGCCGCAAAGCTAGCTGCTGATTAACAGAAAAAAAGATAGCCGTGCCAACACCGATTACGAGCACGACCAACATCAACGGGCCTAACAGCCGTTTCATTGGAGACTCCTATGTTACTGTTCGTGCGATCTTGAAGACCGACACTATTCCATCATTAGTGTACCCAAAGTTTATTAACGATTTAGGAAGATGCGATTAACATTCCATCAATAATCCCATGCACTTTAGACCGGTAAGCGCACCTCAAAAACCGAACCCTTTCCCACCTCACTTTGCACACTGACCTGCCCCTTGTGCGCCTGGGCAATCCACTGCACGATGGAAAGACCGAGACCGCTCCCATCCGGAGAATCATCAGGAGATCCAATGGGAACAGCGCCATCATGATGCGTCCGAGCTTTATCCACCCGGTAGAAGCGGTCAAACAAATGAGGTAGAGCGTCAGGTGGAATACCCGGTCCATCGTCTTCCACCCGTACCCACCCATACTTCGATATCCCTTCAACCAGCAGCCCGGTATGGATGCAAACGTGTTTTCCCGGCGTTCCAGCGTATTTGATGGCGTTTTCAACCAGGTTGGTCAGCATCTGGGAGAGGTACAGGCGATCGCCCTGCATTGGGAGCGGCGGCAGCTCACCTGTCGTCAGTTCAATGCCCTGGCGGCGCGCTAATCCGTTCAGGCGTTCCGTCACGTCCAAAGCAAGGTCGCTGAGATCGACCGGTTCGTGCCGTAAATGGGTTTGACCGGCATCCATCCGTGCCAGGGTGAGCAAGTCATTCACCAGGCGAGCCATAGACTCATTCTCGGATTGGATGATTTTTATTGCACGCTGGTAATCTTCAGGGGCGCGTTGGCGTTCCAAAGCGTGATCGGCTTCGAGACCAACAATGGTCAAGGGTGTGCGTAATTCGTGGCTGGCATCCGCGGTGAACTGGCGCTGGCGTTCAAAAGCGGCTTCCAGGCGGGCTAGCATAGCGTCGAATGTGTTAGCCAGTTCTCCAAGCTCGTCTTTCGTTTGCAAGTTCAAGCGTTGGTGCATGTCGTTATCGCTGATCCCGCGCGCTGTACGTGTGATCACGCGTACCGGCGCCATTGCCCGGCTGGCTATCCAGTACCCGCCCGCGAGCGCAATGACCAGGGTAGAGATCGATGCGAGCAACAACGTGATTAATAAGCGAGGAAGCTGGCTTTGGGGATCGATCGGTTGGCCGAGAATCACAACGCCAATCGGGTGGCGCTCCATAAACATCGGGCTGATCAAGTACTCGTAGCGCACGTCTTTACTCTTTCCTGAAATAAAAACAGTATACTCAGCGGTTGAGCCTGGAGGGATATCACGCGAAGCCTGCTGCCAATCTGCCAATAGAACAGTAACACTCGGGTTGGTAATCTCTCCGGCTGATTGCACCAGATGCCCATCTGGGCCGATTAATGCCAACACCTCACCGGCATCGAGAGCTGAGAATCCATTGCTGGTCAGGTCAGGTGGTTGAAAATGATCCCCTTCCGCATCCACCAATCCGGCCACCCGGTAGAGGGTCTGCACTTGCTGGTATTTGAGCTGGAGGTGATTTTGCGCTTCAATCTGTAAATCCTGCAACTGCCGGTAGTAGATAATGCCGCTAAAAATAACCAGGATAACCGCCAGAATGGCCACCGTCCACAAGGTAAGCCGAAAGCGAATACTGTGGAAGAAATCCCCCATTCTTTTGCGCACAGGATTCAGACGTTTATCCATTCATGGACCTCATCCAAGGGTGGGCGGGGTAACCAACCGGTAACCCGCTCCTCGAACCGTCTCGAACAACTTGGCTTCGTGCATGTCATCAATTTTGCGGCGTAACCGGCGGATATAAACATCGATTACATTCGAACTCCCCTCAAAATCATAATTCCAGATATGGCTTTCAGCCATCTCCCGGGTGATCAGCCGGTCAGGGTTGCGCATAAAGTATTCCAACAAAGAATATTCCTTCGCGGTCAGGTCAATTTCCTGACCGGCGCGTTGTACTCGATGAGCTGCCGGGTCCAGTTTAAGGTCCCCCACGGAGAGCACCCCTGACTTATCGCTGGATTCTCGGCGCAGGAGAGCCCGTAAACGGGCGCGGAGCTCACTAAGCGAGAATGGTTTAACCAAATAATCGTCTGCTCCACTGTCCAGACCCGTGATACGATCCTCGATCGTATCACGGGCTGTCAGCATCAAGATCGGCGTGTTTACCCGGTTGTCGCGTAAATCCTGACAGACCTGCATGCCGTTTTTCTTCGGTAGCATGATATCCAAGACGATGGCATCGTAGGAGGTCACCTCTGCCAGTTGCTCACCTTCCAAACCGTCATAAGCGGTGTCAATAGCATACCCATCCTCAGACAGGCTCATCTTCAAGGAGTCACTCAGGCGATGATTGTCCTCGACCAACAAGATACGCATACCTTATCCTCCAGAACGGCTTCCATTTTCGGCCATCCGTTCTATTCTTGAATAAATTCTAGCATAAACGGTTAACAGGAGCATGACAATTTCTAAAACTGAGATCCCTTTTTGTTTCATGGAACTGTCATCTTGAATCGATATACTTTCCACAAGTTGAATTTGATCTTGTTTGTCGTTTTATGTTTGTCGATACAGAGGAGACACAAGAGATGAAAACATTCCGAGCCATTTTAGCCGCCCTGGCGGTTACGGCAGTGATTGGAATTTCCATGTTTGTAGTTGGCGCCAATGCCTTAGCGAATAAAAACACCCTACCAATCACTAACTCACCGCAGTCGGCAATCACGAACACCCCAAACACGGCGTCCAATGATGCTCAAATAGCGCAGTTGCAAGCTCTGGTCAAACAGTACCAGGAACGAGATAACCAATATCAGACAGAATTGAATGATGCAGCCCAGAAATTATCCCAGGCAAACCAGCAGCTTGATCAACAAAACCAGAGCCTAACCCAATACCAACAATTACTGGTAGTCCTACAACAGCGCGGCATCATCCAGGTCAACCAGAGCGGGCAGATCATGATCCCTCGCGGCGGATTTGGTAACGATAATTAGCCCATCCTCACGGAATCATGATTTTGGAGTATAGAAATGAAACCATTAAAACTTGGATTGCGCATCTGGATCGCACTATCGAGCATCATTGCTTTTTTGGGTGGCTGGGCTTTGTTTTCCCACGCCAACAAACCCGTCTCAATCTTTTCGGCCCCCAGTCAGAGTCAGAGCATCGATTCGGGCGCCCTGGCGCCGATCCCGACGCTTCCCCCGGTGCCTTCACTCGACCAACTCACCAATGGGTCAAGGAATAGCGCTATTCAACCGCTACCTCCGCTTCCCCAGATCAGCTCGCAGCAATTCATGCCGCGTTTGCGCACCATGGGGTCATGATGAGGTACCGCGAATTCCGAGCGATGAATACCAGCATTCTCCTGGCCGCCAGTGGGCGTCCGGAAGAAATCGAGGTAGGTTTTCAACATACTGAGGCATTTATCCGGGCCAGCGAACAACGATTTACCCGCTTCTCAGATGAAAGCGAGCTGGCTCATCTCAACCGGTCTGCTGGTGAGTGGTTCCTGGCAACGGATGACCTCTACGAAGTGGTCCAAACTGCCGTTAAATTCCACGGCGAAACCGGAAAATTGTTTGACCCGGGGATTTTACCCGCACTAGAACGAGCAGGGTATGACCGTTCGATGGACGAGCTCCGAGCGCATGGAGGGGAAGTACAAACCGTCCCGGTCGCACTAAAACAAGCAGAATTTGATCAGGTTGAGCTCGATCCAGACTGCAAGCGCATCCGACTTCCTTCTGGACTCAAAATCGACCTGGGAGGGATTGCTAAGGGTTGGATTGCAGAACGCGCCGCTCAAGTGCTTTCCGAGTTTAGCCAGGCTTGTGCGGTAGATGCCGGCGGCGACGCATTCATGATCGGTATACCTATCCATTCGGAGACCTGGCGGATTTCCCTGGAAGATCCGGGTGACTCGAGCCGCACGCTAGCGGTATTGAAAGTCCATCCGGGGGCCATCGCCACTTCGGCAATTACCAAACGACGCTGGCAGCAGGGTGACAAGACCCACCACCATTTGATCGATCCGCGCACCCAACAGCCTGCGGACACCGATTGGCTTAGCGTGACGGTGGTGGCAAACCACGCCGCACAGGCGGAAGTCTACGCGAAATGCCTTTTGATTGGCGGATCTCAGGAAGTCAATGAAATCTCAAACCGGGCAACCGGGATCGAATTTATTGCCGTAGACCAGCACAAACGCATGTGGGGGTCACAGCACAGCAGGGAGTTACTCGATGTCTGATGGTAAATCGTTTTCTATTCAATCTCACTCACCCGCGCCCAGATATATGAACGCGTTGACGATGCTGGGTTGGCTAGGGGGTACTATTATTTTGGTGACCGTATTCATGGTCGCCACCCTGCTGATGCAAGCGCCGGTCGGCAGCTCAGTCACCGGTTTTCTCAGTTGGTTATTTGCAGCCGACAGTGTGCAAGTGATGTGGTTTATTACCCGCGCGGCCGGGTTTACCGCCTACATCCTCATCTGGCTTTCGGTCGCCTGGGGGCTGGCGGTCTCCAACAAGATCCTGGACCATCTGCTGCATCGCCAGATCACGTACGATTTTCACCAGTTCATCTCACTGCTGGCGATTGGATTTCTCTTACTGCACATTGGGATTTTGCTCTTCGATCGTTATCTACCGTACAGCGTCTTACAAATCCTGGTTCCATTCCTTTCACCCTATCGCCCACTTTGGGTGGGGATCGGGGTTATCGCTTTCTACCTGACCCTTCTGGTGACGGTAACCTACTACCTGCGCGGTCGGATTGGCATGAAGGCATTCCGCTCGATCCACGTGCTTAGCCTGGTTGCGTACCTGGGGGCTAGCATTCATGGGTTCTTTTCCGGCACCGACTCGTCCTTGATCTCCGTGCAATACTTATACGCAGGAACCTTTCTGGCGACGGTTTTCCTGATGGTATATTGGTTGATCTTTTTGGCTCAAAAGCATCCCGCTGGGAAACCTGGAGTTGTTCCGCAAAAGTCCGCTCCCGACCTTCCCCGTTCTCGATAGTTACATGTAAGGTTATCAGCAATGAAGTATTCATAGGGGTGGGTCTGTGACCCACCCCTTGCTCTACATAAACGCATTGAAAACCTGAATTCCGGTCTTGTTGGCCAACCCCGGTATTAATGGTCCCAGGCCAACACCTGTTGAAAACCGGTAACTATTGGCTATTGAGAGAGATGACGTATGCAATCAGATCGGCAATGGCCTGATCGGAAATGATCTTATTATCTCCAAATGCAGGCATCGCCAACATCGGCCCTTTACCATCGGGAATTGAACCATGCTCGATGAACAGGTCGATGTTCAATGCGAAGGTTTTTGGATCTTTATTCAGCAAGGTTGAATCGATCGGGTTCAAGGACGGAACAAATCCGTCTTCTGACCCCGGATTGGGGATACC
>JAQTMA010000056.1:11544-20521 GCA_028714615.1 Anaerolineaceae bacterium
AGCGTAACCGTTGCACCGGGCTTGATCGGTGGGAGGGGAGTTAATCCCGCCGGTTGGGGATTGACATTGCAGCCGGCTAACAAACCGACCAGCAACAAAATCGCCAGGATTACGAGCCAATTTCTCTTGAACATATACTCCTCCACAATTTGCAACGAGTGATCCCTCCCCGGTGATGCCGCCATTTTTACGGGGTAAAAGTCCGTTCAATTTCACTTCTTCAGAGTACGTACGAAATTAATCACATCCCACCGGTCAGCCACGTCCAAATTTTCGCGTATGCTCGGCATTACGCCCTTTCCTTCGGTAATGACCAGGAAGATCTGCGCATCAGGTAATTTCTGCACCACATCGCTGGTCAGGTTTGCCGGTTTGGGTGTGAAGAAACCGCTCACAGGTCCATTCCCAGCGCCATGTACCCCGTGACAAAGCTGGCAGTTCAGACTAAACAACTCCTTACCCCGGGCAATCGAATCTGGTGTGGCTGGCAGTGGTTGCGACGCGGGGAGGCCATCGATCAAAACAGGGCCTTGAATGGGAACCGATTCTGCGGGGGCAGCCAGGCGAGGACCCTGCTCGTAAGCGATCGAGTCTTGATCGGTCATATTGGTGGGAAAAGGGATGCGGATGACATCAAACAAGAACAATCCCAGGATCCCGACCAATACGAATCCCGTAAGCCCAGCCCCGCCCCAGAACAATTCGAACTTATGCGACCGGTGCATCGGGCCAAGCTTCTCCCGTTTGACATCAAAAGCTCCAAAATTTTTCAGTGCTCGTTCTACCGAATCAGCCAGGCTGTCATCCACTTTGGCGAGCACACCCACGTTACCCTCGGTAATGCGAGGGTCATATGGAAGCTTATCCATCGCCGGAAAACGGTTGAGGAACAGCATCCCGAAGAATGTCGCCCACATTGTGCCCAACATGGTCATTTCGAAAAAAATGATCAACGAGGGTGGGATTGGGACGATGGGTTGGCCGCCTACGCGCAGAGGCCAGATGAGGAAGATACCAACGGTTAGAAATGCTGCTAGCGCTATTCCAAGGATTGCACCCAGCAGGGTAATCGATGGTAGTTTCCCCTGGAAGTGGCGCCTGCCCATCACCGGCCCCCGGTAGGGGAATCCCGACATCACGGTGATCTGGTCATCCGGGACGCCAATGTTATGCAATTGGTCAATCGCATTGGCAGCATTATCCGCTGAGTCGAAGAGAGCAAGGAATTGATTTTCAGCCATGTCGCCTCCTATTCCGGTTCTGCCCGGCTATCGACCAACCTGCGCCCGATTCGGCGCATGCTGTGCAATACCTGCCCTTCATAAACCTCCCAGGCAGGGATAATCGGGAAGAACCGGGTGAAAAGCACGTACATGAACCCGAGGAAACCAAATGCGCCGATGGTGATCAACGTCTCAGGGATTTGCAAATGGTAGATGCCCCAGGCGAATGGCAGCTCGTTTTTCGCGAGAGAGACCGGTATGATGAGTAAACGCTCGATATACATACCGACGTTAACCATCAGGGAGACAAAGAAGAGGGCCGGTAGGGAGGTGCGCACCTTGCGAGACCAGAGGGTAGCCCAAGGGATGACAATATTGCACAGCAGCAGACCGAAGTACAAAGGCGCCGCTCCCCCGGGTCCCCAGGTAAGGAACATATTCTGGATCACCTTCTCTGTAGGTTCTTGACCATACCAGGGAACCAGGTAATCATTGAAGAAGAAATAAGCCCAGGTCAACGACAGGATCAAGAGGAATTTTCCCATCCCGTTGAAGTGCTCGTCTCTTAAGAAGTAGCCGAGTCCCATCGTCTGGCGCAATAGGATGAGTGCGATGATGACAGCTCCCGCGCCGGAGAACAGGGCTCCGACCACAAAGTAGGGACCAAAGACGGTGCTATGCCACCCCGGCTGGATAGCCATTGCAAAGTCCCAGGATACGATCGTATGCACCGAGAACATAACCGGGATGATCGCATAGCTGAACACATTCAATGCAGTCTCCACGTTCATGAACTCACGCTCGGTGCCGCGCCAGCCTAATGCCAGCATCTCGTACAAGCGATGGCGCCATCCGGTCACCCGATCCCGCGCATTGGCAATATCGGGCAGCAATGCAATGTAGGCGAACAAGATCGAGCAAGTCAGATAGGTGGTGATGGCCGTCAGGTCCCAGAGCAAGGGAGAATGGAAGTTCGGCCACAATTGGCGTTCGTTCGGATAGGGTAACAGCCAGTAGGCTTTCCAGGTGCGCCCGAGATGCAGGATGGGAAACAACGCTGCGGTTGACAAGCCGAATACGGTCACCACTTCAGCCGCCCGGCTGATCGACCGGCGCCACTCGATCCCCAAAACGCGTAAGGCGGCTGAAATGAAGGTGCCTGCATGACCAATGCCGATGAAATAAACAAAATTGACGATATACAAAGCCCACATATTCGGACGGGTCAGCCCGGTGATGCCCAGCCCATAGATCATCTGGAGTAACCAGGTGATCGCGGCCATGAGCGCCAGGCCGCCCAGGATGGCCGTGATGGCTTTCGACCAAAGCCCGGTTGTGACCATCGGCCGGATCAATAATTCATTCGTCTCGGTAGGATTGCGAGGATCCAGCAGCACATGCTCTTCTCTCTGCCGTTCAGCTTGCTTCGCCAAATGCTCCTCGCTCGGAAGCGGCGGCTTCCAATAGGGTGGGTGGAGTTCAGTCTCAGACATTGGATTCACCCGCTTTCAGATAATAGACGGAAGGTTCAGTTCCCAATTCCTCTAGCAATCGGAAAGAGCGGTTACTTTCCACCATGTCATGAATTGGATCGTTGGGATCGTTGAGATCGCCAAATATCAACGCACCCGGAGGGCAAGTTTGAACGCATGCCGGGGTGACTTTCACCTTTTCCACCGGTTGTCCTGCGACCAATGCTTCCTCCTCCCCCCGGCGGATGCGTTGGATGCAAAATGTGCATTTCTCCATCACACCGGCGCTACGCACGGTCACATCCGGGTTCAACTGTTGGTCGAGGGGTTTCTCAATGGGTGGATCAAAGAAATTGAAAAAACGGACCTTATACGGATCGTTGTTTTGGCAATAGCGCGTCCCAACACAACGATTGTAGATTTGTAGGTTAAGGTTTTCACGGTCGCTATGCATGGTTGCGAATACCGGGCAAACAGGCTCGCAAGGAGCCCGGTTGCATTGCTGGCAGAGGGTGGGCAGGTAATAAGGCTTCGGCTCGGGGTATTCGCCAGCCCAGTAGCGTTGGATATACATCCAGTGCATTCCCCGCCCTTTGGCCACCTCCTTTTCAGAATGGATCGGCACGTTATTTTCGGCATGGCACGCCACCATACAGGCATTGCAGCCGGTGCATTTATCCATATCTACAATCATCGTCCATTTGCGCGTTGGGAAATCCATGGCTCACCCTCCTCTACCGACCCGGCATCTCTTTGTTGATAAAGCCCTGGTCAACCCCGGGTTTATACTCGAAGGTCGCCAGGTTGGTATGCTTGCCCGTCTTCGCCAGTTTCACCCGGATATTGGACCAAACGAGGTTTTCTCCGCCTGTGGTGGCTTCCGCCCCTACCAGGGACATCGGGTTGCTGCCCCGATCCCGGGCATATCGACCGTAATCTGTATGCCCCTGACCTGTCGGGATCGACACCGTATCAGGACGGATACCCCGGATCGTGTAGGCGAAGCCCGTGATTTCACCATGAGGAGAAGTCACTTTAAGTTCGTCGCCGTCCTTGATCCCCAATTTGGCGGCTGTTGCCGGGTTTAGTTCAACCCAGGTCTGCCAGGCCATCGTCGTTACTGGATCTGGCACCCCCTGCAGCCAGGGGATGCTTGCACCACGTCCATCACTGAGCAGGGGCGAGAGGTAAATATCCAGGAAGTAAGGGAACTCGCTTTCATTACCCTGGTATTGGGGAGGAGTCCCCTGGCCGGGTACACCGGCCGCGGCCTGTTGGCCAGTGCCTGTGTTGGTAACACCCGGCCACCAACCCCCGTGTTGTAAGAAGCGGGCAAACTGGGCGGATGCTCCCCCACTTTCAGATTGAGCAATTGGCAATTGGGCAACGGTCTCCTTAATGAAGGCGACCTCATCATTCCAGCTAAAGGAGCTGCCTGCACCAGTAACGGATTTCGCCACGGTGAGCAGCACGTCGGCTGTAGAGCGCGAGTCATAGAGAGGCATGACCACCGGTTGCTGGCTGTTGATGATCGGCTGGCCAAAATTGGGATTGGCCAACCCATACCCCCAAGCTTCCAGATAAATTCGGTCCGGCAGGATCAGGTCCGCTTGTAGCGCCGTCTCGTCGACAATTGGCGCAAAGGAAACCACGGATGGAACTTTGGCAATGGCATCAGCGATGCCCGTTTTGGCCGGAAGCTCGTATACCGGGTTGACCCCAGAAACGAGCAAAACCTTGACCTGACCCGTCTGCATCCGGCTGATTAGCTCCTGCACATCCTTATATGACGTGATACCGGTTTCCGCAAAACCCGCTGCCTGGTTCGTAGTCGGAGCGATCATCCCACCCGGCTGACCGATATTCCCGATGATCAGATTGAGGATCTGCACTGCGTTTACTGCATCGGTGGCGCCAGGTTGCCCACCCAACGAACCGCCAGGGATCGCCACCGGGTTCACCGCTGTAGCGAATACCCTGGCCAGGTGAGCCAACTCATCGAAGCTCATATTGCAGGCTTTGGCTGCCAGGTTAGTATCCACCTTGCCCGCCAATCGCCCTGCACGGCCCACGCGTTCAGCAGGGCCAAGGGCTTGATCGGCAATGATGCGAGCAATGGCCTGGGCAACCAGCCCTTCATAACCAGGCTGGATGGCAACCCAGCGGTCCGCTTTGACCCCGGTGTTGGTCATTTTCGCTTCGAACTGGACCAGAAAACCGCGTTCACCTTGAGAGTGCGATCTGAAGCGTCCGTATTCGATCCCGTAGCGGGTGGTGGATGTGAAAGCCCCGAACAGGTTTGCTCCAAATGAGAAGACAACGTCGGCGTCTCCAATCGGATAGGATGGCAGATGCTGCGTATTGAACAACTGCTGAGAATTCGCTTCCAACACTGGATAACCGCTCAAGGCTGAATACAGATCGTAGATTACAGGAGCAGGAGCGCCGGTCGCCTTGGCAAAGCGGGTGAACAGTTCAATAAGATGGCCCGAAGTCGTGGAACCTAACCAGATGGCCAATCCATTCCCTGCGGCATTTACCAATCCCGAAAGCTTGTTGATTGCTTCATTCCATTGCAAAGGTTGGAACTGGCGAGAGCCACGTTTAGCCTGCTGGACTGGTCCTGTCAGCCGGTCGGGGTTGTAGAGCAGTTGCAAGCCAGCCTGACCTCGAGGGCACAACTTCCCCCGATTCAAAGGATGATCGGGATTCCCTTCGATCTTCAGTGCACGTCCGTTCATGATGCGGACAATGATCCCGCAACCGGCAGGGCACATACGGCAGGTACTGGCATACCAGGTGGCTTTTCCGGCAATCTGCTCTTCAGGTGGGCGGATGTATGGTTCGAGGATGACCCACCGCCTCGGATTCTGGCATCCTGCCAGAATGGCAGAGGCGGCGCCGAGTGCACCCACTTTAAGAAAATTGCGACGCGTTATTGGATGCGGCATATTCGCCTCCTACTGGTGACAGACAAAACAATCTTTAAGCTTCGGTGAGTCTGGCTGTTTCTCATGACAATTCAAGCACCAACCCATATTCATCCTTACCACCGGTTGAGCGATCTTCATGTGGCCAACGTCCCCATGGCAGCGCTCACAATTGAGTTGCCCTTTGACCACATGCACTTGATGGCTGAAATATACGAAACGGGGGAGCAGGTTGACCCGCACCCAGGGAATGTTCTCCTGGCGGTTCCAGTAATCCAACACCTTCTTCACCTCGGGTGCATTCGGATTGATTACCTTGTGACAGCCCACGCACTTCTCTACGGATGGCATACCCGCCGCCGGGGAGCGCATGGCGGTCGCATGGCAAAAGGTGCAATTGACCCCTGCCTGTACCATCGATACGTGCGGGAAATCGATCGGTTGGGCTTGAGCCGCTTGCCCAGCAGGTGCAAAGAATAACGCCGCAGCTCCCGCCAAAATGATAACCATCAGGGCAGCAATTAATAACCGCGGCGGCCTCCAACCGGGTCGCATGGGTTTACGATCCTCTCTCTCCATTGGCATCCTCCTTGGGGACTTTAGAAGATCTGGCGATAAAATAGAACGGATTATTTGACGAGCAAAGCTACTCAGCCCCTAATGGGTTGGAGTAGATAAATATCAACGAGGTGCAGGTACCCCATCTAGATCCATTTCCCCTCCTGAGTGCGTTTTTGATCGTCCCCCGGCATCTCGTTTATACAGCACCTTCTTTTGAAAAATAGTTTAATACAAATCGTGGAGAAAAGCAACAATAATCCGCAAACAAATCCTATCTTTTAAGATTGCGTAGGAGATCCTCCTCAATAATTGTTTGCACCAGATAGGGAACCAGATAAATCACTCGTTCAAGACTAGCTATTGACTTTATTTGAGAGTATACTGGTATAAGTTATCGTATAATTCTTGGCTTGCCCCGCATCCATATTTACCCGATCGGGCAAGTTGGTGACCCGCTTCACACCAGGGGAAGGATCATACCAGGGGACGCCGGGTAGGGTTATCGAAGAAGGAGTAACTGCCAAATGGAAAACAACTACGGATTCGGATCCCCACAAGACCTCCGAACCACATTGGGAAAACAGCAATACATCGCCTCAGATGAAATTACCACAATCCTTTATTTAAGCCAGCAATTATGCAAACCGGTCCTGGTTGAAGGGCCGGCAGGTGTTGGCAAGACTGAACTAGCAAAGGCATTGGCTGGGGCCACCGGACGCGAAATGATCCGCCTGCAATGCTATGAAGGCCTGGATGAAACCAAGGCGCTGTACGAATGGGAATACGCTAAACAACTTCTTTATACTCAATTGCTGCGGGAGAAACTGCAAGATACCCTTTCGGGGAGCGAAACAATGCACCAGGCGGCTGATCGCCTGGCAGAGGAAGAGGATGTATTCTTTTCGATGCGCTTCCTGCTCCAGCGCCCATTGCTGAAAGCCATTCTCAGCGATAAACCGGTGGTATTGTTGATCGATGAGATCGATCGCGCCGATGCCGAGTTTGAGGCTTTCTTGCTGGAGGTGCTCAGTGATTTCCAGGTTAGTGTACCGGAACTGGGTACCTTACGAGCAGTTCACCAACCCTTGGTAATTCTCACCAGCAACAACACGCGTGAACTCAGTGAGGCTTTGAAACGCCGCTGTTTATACCTGTTTATCGATTATCCGACGATTGATCAGGAGCTTGCCGTGGTCCGCCTCAAAGTTCCGGATCTGGCTCCCAAGATGGCCCGTCAGGCCGTCGAATTGGTGCATCACATGCGATCCATGGATCTCCGAAAGTCCCCAAGCATCAGTGAAACCCTGGATTGGGCTAAGGCATTGGTCACTTTGAATGCCGAGAGTATCGACGATACCATGCTTGAAACCACACTGAGTGTGCTTTTGAAGCACGAGCAAGACCTCGAACGCGCCAAGCGAGCTTTATTCACGTCGCAAACAAATCGCCGGAAGGGAGATGGATCCAATCTCCGATCTTTCCCGAATTAGAGAAGGGATTCTAGGATGGATCAAAGAATCGTTCAATTTATCAAAGCTTTAAGAGCCTTGGGTGTGCGCATCAGCCTGGCTGAAAGCCAGGATGCATTCCGAGCAATTGACGAGCTCGGCATCCAGGATCGTGAGACTTTCCGTACCTTGCTGCGCACTACTCTGATCAAGGATGCGCAGGATATCCCCCATTTCGAACGTCTCTTCCCGATGTTCTTCCAATCGAACCAGCCGCAGATGCAGGACGCAAACCAGGAATTAAGCCAGGATGAAGCGAAAAAATTAGCTCAAGCTCTGCAACAGCTCACTCAAGATCTACGAGAGATGTTGCAGAAGCTGTTCAGCGGAGAACCTTTGACTCCGCAGGAAATGGAAAAACTCGATCAAATGGTCAATGCTGACCAAATGAACGATATGCGATACCAGCAACAGCTCGCGCGCCAGATGGAACAGGCGCTCAAGTTTCGAGAAGTACGGGAAGCCCTGGAAGCTCTATTGCAAATGTTGCAAGAAATGGGTATGAGTCGCAATCGGCTTCAGCAAATCCGAGAAATGTTGGATGCAAACCAAAGAGCACTGCAGGAACAACTATTCCAACATGCAGGTGAGCGCATTCTACGCAACATGAGCCAACAACCTCGGGATCGCTTGAATGGCTTATATAATCGGCCATTCCAAAACATCTCCGAAGATGATATGCAAGTCCTGCGCCGCGAGGTGCAGCGTCTGGCAGCCGCACTGCGTACCCGCCTGGCATTACGATTGAGGCGGGCTCATAATGGGCAATTGGACGTGAAAGGTACCCTGCGGGCGAATTTAAAATATGGCAGTGTACCGGTAGAATTAAAGCACCGCAGTCATACCCTAAAGCCCAAAATTGTGGTCATCTGTGATATTAGCACTTCGATGCGCCACGTTTCTGAATTAATGCTGAGCTTGCTGTTCGCCATCCAGAGCCAGGTCAGTAAGACCAGTGCATTCACTTTTATCGACCATCTAGAGTACGTGTCTCCCGAGTTCGCCGGCCGCCAGCCAGGACGGGCAGTTGCAGATGTGTTAAAGCGCCAGCCATCTGGATATTACAATACCGATTTTGGATCTTCCATCGAAGATCTCGTTCATGACCATCTGGATAAACTGGATACACACAGCACGGTGATTATCGTAGGAGATGCCCGCAACAATTATAACGATCCAAAACTGGAGCTTTTCCGCAAGGTTTCTCGCCGCAGCCGCGCCACAATCTGGTTGAACCCTGAAACCAAACAAACCTGGGGGACCGGCGACAGCGACATGCTGCG
>JAQTMA010000057.1:0-16047 GCA_028714615.1 Anaerolineaceae bacterium
AGCAACGTTGTCCGCCATGCCCATGCCACTCAAGTGTGGATCCGCTTCTTGAGCGATGCCGAACAAGTCGTCTTAGAGGTGGAAGATGATGGGGTTGGCTTTATTTTCCCGCACCGCTATGTTGAGCTGGTACGGCAAGGGCATTTCGGGCTGGCAGGGGCGGCGGAACGGGCCGAATCCATCGGCGGCTCTGCCGAGGTAATCACTGCCCCGGGAAAAGGGACACGGGTGCGTATCAGCGTGCCTCTCTCGATTGTCTCCTCTCCGGAGACGCAAGTAGCCTACTCGTCCGAACGTTGAATTGCGTGCATCCGGTGGGTTAGTGAATCGCCTTCCCTGCTCGTCGAGGGCATCGGGACCGACCGCCTTTCACCGCGGATTATGGCAGTGGCGACCCCGCCTGTCGACCAGGCTGGAGCATCAGGAGACCCCGAATCCTGATCTTCAATAACCTTCTTTTTGCCTTACGGCATCGGGTTGTTGTTTGCCCAGTCATCCCCGAGCACAATCGCCAAATCCGCGCCGAGGCCGGGGTCAGGTGCGCCCAATCGCTTCCCGGGATCGATGTGCATCAACTCAGCCAGGTACTCGGCTGTGGCTGATTTTCCTGTGTACTCCACCAGTGTGGTCGTGATATATGCGCCTTGTGCGTCAGCGGGCTCCAGGACGGTCAATCCCAACGACCTCAGGTACTCGCTGGTACGCATCGCCAGACCGCTGGTTGCGGTGCCATTCAAGAGGATAATTCGAGCGCTTTCAGCGGCGACTGCTTCCGGCAGGCTTTCTGCGGATGGCGGCAGGGTCGGTTGGGGTGCTCCCGGTTGGACGGCGCCATCGGCCGGCGCCGGTGTTTCCGCTTGGACGGCAGGCTCGCCCGGTGCGGAGCTCTGCTCGGTGCTAAACACCTGGTCGCGCATTGCCAACACCTGCTCCATAATGGGGATCTCGATCGACCAACCCTGGACGGAATACGAGTCGATCATCTGGTCACGCCCCAACGTGCCGCGGCGGATGTTCTCGGGCTTCACTTCCTGCGCCAGCCAGGCCAGCCGGATGGCCTGATCGAGCTTCAGGTTGGTGCGCACCCCCGAAGATACAATATCGTAGACCTCGGGTGCATGGGTAATCAAGATGGGCAGGTACTTGGCATCCAGCACCCGGTCGCGGACGCCCAGGATGATCTGCAATTGGCGTTTTGCCCGGTCGAAATCACCGTTGGCTGTATAGCGATTACGCGCATAAGCCAGGGCTACATCTCCGAAGAGCCGCTGGCGCCCAGCCTCCAGGGTTACCGTATTGCCTGGCCCGAGTGGGTCTACGCGTATCTCTTCCGGAACGTCCACGTAGATTCCATCCAACTTATCGATGAATTTGACAAAGGAGTTGAAATCAACCACGGCATAGAATTGGATCGGGACGCCCAGGAACTGGCTGACGGTCTGCATGGCCAACTGCGGTCCGCCACCCGGGGTATGATAGGCCTCTCCGTAGAAATAGGCCATGTTGATTTTAGCAGCATCGAACCCCGGAATGGCAACCCAGGTATCGCGAGGAATGGACATCATTCCAGCCGTCTTGGTCACCGGATCCACGGTGACGATCCACATCGAGTCGCTGCGGGGAACGTCGCCCTCCTGCCAATCCCGGTAGTCCAGGCCCATCAATAAAACGGTCACCCGCGAGGTTCCATCCCAGGGGATAGGGGTGGCGCTGGGTCCGGATGACGCTGCCGGATTGGCTGCGCCAGCCGATTCCGGTTGAGGCTCGTGAGACAGGTTTCGCAGGGAGTTCGTAATGACCGGCAGGTGCAAACTGAGTTTTCCGGCTTGCCGGATCAGCGTTTTTGCAAATGCAGGTAAGGAGCTATCGTCGTGGACCTGGGTCCAGGCTGCAGCCACATTTGAAAAGAACAAGAAACTGAACAGGGTAGCAGCAACGATAGCAAATACTGCCAACAGGTTGGCTGCCAGGCGGCTGGCCCGGTGGAGGTTTTGAGGGTTTTGAAGTGCTCGCGACTGTGCCATATAATTCCAGAGACCTCATTCGATAAGGGTGAAGTAAGCTTGCTGATGCAAGTTACGCGCCAAAACGGTCGAAGCGTAATAATTCCCAAAAATTTTTTACCAGATTCGTGTACAATTGGTAAACTGTCGCGAAACCCGCAATCCTAAGGAGTGGAAATATGCCTCAAGATCGAACGCGAAAAATCGTAATCGCCGGCGTGATGGGAGCCATCTCAATTCTACTGGGTTGGACTCATTGGGGGTTCATCACCTGGTTTGGAATTTCCCTGACCATCATGCACATCCCGGTCATTATCGGTGCGGTATTAGAAGGCCCAGTCGTAGGGTTGGTCATCGGCTTGATCTTTGGCCTATTCAGCATGCTACAAGCGGCGATTGCTCCTTCGAGTCCATCCGATGTCTGGTTCACCAATCCAGTATTGGCTGTTCTACCGCGCCTGTTCATCGGGCCGGTTGCCTGGCTGGTATGGCGCGGCCTACAACATTGGGCGGTCCCGGGGCTGATATTGGCCGGTATTGCCGGTAGTGTTACCAATACCGTCCTGGTGCTCGGGATGATTGGGGTGCTGGGATATCTTCCCTGGGTGGCTCTCCCCGCTATTGCAGCCGTCAACGGTATCCCGGAAGCCATCGCTTCTGCTGTGCTGACCTTAACGGTTGTAGCCACCTGGCGGCGGATCGAATTTGGGCGGAAAGGCGCTGCAATTTAATATGACCCTCGAGACGGGTATGATTCGCGAAGACACCTGGGTGGTGCAGGAAGCCGACACCACCGCTTTCAGCGCTGCGACGCGAGGGATGGATTTGCCGCGCGTGCTCAGCACCCCGCGCATGATCGGTTGGATGGAAACAACCTGTTACAAGCTGGCGGCCGACCACCTGGTCCCCGGCCAAACTACCGTTGGGTCCGCGGTAAACATCCGCCACCTGGCAGCCACTCCCCAAGGAGCTGAGGTCCGCACGCGTGGTGAGTTGTTGGAAATCAACGGGCGCCGGCTGCGGTACAGGGTTGAAGCCTGGGATGGATTGGAGAAGATCGGCGAGGGCGAGCATGAGCGCTTCATCATCGATTGCACCCGCTTCGATAAGCGCCTAGAGGAGAAGCGGGCTGCACTGGTTAAATAAGAACTTATCCGCGATTTACACGAATTATGCGAATTATTCTTGAATTCGCATAATTCGTGTAAATCGCGGATAAGTTCTTTTAGATACTTACGATGATCACTGCAAGACCCACACAAACCAATATGGCGAGCGCATCCCGCAAACGGAACTGCATCGCCAACATGGAGCTGTGCCGTCCCGGGGTTCCGTAGCCGCGGGCTTCCATGGCTAAGGCCAGGTTTTCCGCCCGGCGCAACCCGGTCAGGAAGAGCGGCACAATGAGGGGGACGACCTGCCGCACCCGGTTGAGCAGACCGCCGCTGCGCGTTCCCCAACTGGCTCCCCGGGAAGCTTGCGCCTTGGCAATGCGTTCGGCTGCCTGGGCCAAAAATGGGATGAAACGCAGCATCACCTGAATGGCCATGACCAGGTCGCGGGTAGGGATTCCCATGCGGCTCAAAGGACTGAGAAGCGATTCAAATCCGTGGATCAGCTCCGTCGACGAGATCGCGTAGGAGGTCAGGCTGAGGGTGAGGATCAACCCGGCAAAGCGCACCAGCAGGATCACCCCCGCCAGAATACTGCCCCAGGTGATCTGAACCCAGCCGAAATGCAACAGTGCAGCCTCCACTCCACGCTGAACCGGGAACAAGATCTGCAGAAGAGCCAGGATCGCCAGGAAAGGCAACGGGGGCAATAAACTGCGCAGGGCGAATCCCAGCGGTATACGAGCAAGCACCAGCAGCAGCATGACGATCGCCAGCCCAGCCAACAACCCAGAGAGGTTCCGGCTGAGGGTCAGCGCGGCTAACAGGAACAATGCCCCGACCAGCCGGGCGCGTGGATCCATGCAGTGGATGGGAGAACCGGTGGGGATGTACTGCCCCAGGGTGACGTAGCGCAGGTACTCGAACTCGCTCATGTGGGGGCCATCCTGGTCAATCGCCTGAGGGATTGGGCCAACTGCTCGGGTTTCAGCAGGCCAACCGGAAGCGGCCAGCCCAAAGCTCGCAGCTTTTCCGATGCCTGTGTTGTGGCGGGAGGTTCCAAACCCAGCGACCGTAATGCGTCTACCTGGGTGAACACTGCTCCGGTCGATCCGCTAATCTGGTCGCGTCCGCTGCCCATCACGGTCAAGCGTCCGGCCATGTCAGCCACCTCCTCCATATGATGAGAAGCCAGCACCAGGGTAACCCCCCGGTCGCGCAGATCGATCAACCGGGCGATGAGCTCCACCCGCGAAAGCGGGTCGAGTCCAGCAGTGGGCTCATCCAGCAGCAGGATGGGCGGTTGGAAAGCCAGGATCGAAGCCAGCGCCACCTTGCGCCGCTCCCCGCCGGAGAGGGTGGAGGTCAGTCGATCTTTGTACTGCTCGAAATCAAGCCCTACCACCTGCATCGCTTGCTGCACCGCCTCACGCAATGTGCCCGCATGCCCAAGCATGCGCGGTCCATAAGCGATTTCATCGCCCACGTACTGCTCGAAGATCTGAGCTTCGGGGAGCTGGAAGGCCAACCCCACCATGCGCCGTACCGCCTTGAGATCGACATCCCGTTCGGTCATCCGGTGCGGTCCGATGCGCACCTGCCCTTCCTGCGGAAGCAATAGTCCATTCAGGTGCTGCAGCAGGGTGGACTTGCCCGAGCCGGTGGCGCCCAGCAGGCCATGCCCACCACCTTCGGTCGCCTGAAAATTGGCGTTTTCCAGGGCGCGCCGGGCCAGCGGCGTCCCGGCCAGGTAGATGTGCCCGAGCCCACTCACTTCGATCAAGGCTGGCTGGGTCGACTCGGGCGCAGGTTCTCGATCTGGCTCGCCCTGGAGAAGCGGACCTGGATATGGAGGCAGAGCGGTTAGCAGTTGCGGCAGGGAGATCAGGTTCACCGGCAGGGCCGGTAAAACCTCCCGTAACGCATTGGCCACCCGTGCAGCGGGAGGAAGATCCAGCCCGAGGGGATGCAGTTCAGCTTCGTTCGAAAAAATCCGTTGCGGCGTTCCGTCAAAGGCGACTTTTCCCTGGCTGAACGCCACCACCCGCCCGGCCCGCGCCGCCTCGGTCATAGAGTGGGTAATAGTCAGGATGGTCAGCCCCTCGCTGTGCAGCCGGTCGATCAGGTCCAGCACCGCCGCTCGGCCGAGCGGATCGAGCAACGCTGCAGCTTCGTCGAAGACGATCACTTGCGGGCGCATCGCCAACACACCAGCCAGGGCCATACGCTGCATTTGCCCGGCGGAGAGCAGGTAGGAAGGCCGGTTGCGCTGCTCCCACATCCCCACCGATTTGAGAGCTGCCTCAACCCGCGGACGGATCTCCACCCCGGGCACACCCTGATTTTCCAGGCCAAAGGCCACATCTTCATCCACGACAGTTGCGATCACCTGGTCTTCGGGCGACTGGAACACCATACCCACCAGTGCCCGGATCCTCGCCAGGTTGTTCGGCGCCTGGGTATCCATACCATGGATGCGCACCTGTCCGGAGGTTGGGAGCAGCAGCCCGTTGAGCTGGCGGGCCAGGGTGGTCTTGCCGGAGCCGTTAGCGCCCACGATGGCGACGTACTCCCCCGCTTCGACGCGCAGCGTAACCCCTTGCAAAGCAGGGGGTTGCAGCTTCGCGGTTTCGGGATAGCTGAAGGTGAGGTCATCAATTTCTATCAGAGCAGCCATGCGGCGCGGCTTTCGCGAAGAATAATCGGTGCTACGTGATTTTACTATAGGTCGTCGTGGATACTGCCATAGGATGCAGGAAATGGTAAAGTTGGCCCTGAATGGCTTGTCCCCTTCTGCCGGACTGATTATACTTATTCAAAAGCATACGATCCTCTCTTCAACAAAGCATCGAAAGCCTATGATGACTCAACTTCCTCAGATTGCATTTATCGGACTCGGAATTATGGGCCGCCCTATGGCCGAACACTTGATTGCCGCCGGCTACCCCCTGGCAGTCTTCGATCACCACCCCGAAAAACTGCAACCGCTGATCTCTCTCGGCGCAACCCACGCATCTTCTTGCGCCGAAGCTGCGACCCACAGCGACCTGGTGATCAGCATGGTCCCCGATTCCCCCGACGTGGAGCAGGTCGCCCTCGGGCCCGGCGGCATCCTCGAGGCTGCCCGGCCAGGGTTGATCTATATCGACATGAGCAGCATCTCGCCGGTCACAGCACGCAAGGTCGCTGCGACGCTGAGTGCACAAGGCGTGCGCTGCCTGGATGCACCCGTCAGTGGCGGCGAGACCGGCGCGAAGAATGCCAGCCTGTCCATCATGGTGGGAGGCGACCCGTCCCTGCTGGAAGAAGTCCGCCCGGTGCTTTCCGTGATGGGTAAAACTATTACACACTGCGGGGCTCCCGGCGCCGGGCAAGTGGTCAAGACCTGCAACCAGGTGCAGGTCGCGTTGAATTTCATCGGCATGGCTGAAGCCCTGGTGCTGGGGAGCAAAGCCGGGGTCGATCCGGCCGTGATCTTGCGCGTACTGTCGGGAGGCTATGCGCAAACCCGGGTAATGGACGTACGCGGCGCCCGCATCATCCATGGAGATTTCGAGCCTGGCTTCAAGAGCAAATTCCACTACAAAGACCTGAACATTATCCTGGAAACCGCCCGCCAATTGGAGGTACCTCTACCGGCCACCGCCCTGGCACACGAGCTGTTCTCCGCCTTGCTGTCTGCTGGGCGGGGCGACCTGGACCACTCGGCTGTTATCACGGTGTTGGAAGATCTGGCGCATGTCCAGGCACGCACCCGCGAAGAATGATCGACGTATCCGTGGACCGCTCTGAAAGCACATGACGAGGGAGGCAATATGGAACTCAAGACCATCCGGGTTGAAAAGCCCGATGAGATGAACTTTATTCTTGGCCAATCGCATTTTATCAAGACCGTCGAGGATATCCACGAGGTGCTGGTTACTGCTGCGCCTGGGATCAAATTTGGGCTGGCATTCTGCGAATCCTCCGGCAAATGCCTGATCCGCTGGACGGGGAACGACCCGGCGCTCATCGCGCTGGCTCAGAAGAACGCCCAGGCCATCGGCGCCGGGCATACATTTATCCTTTTCTTGGGAGCGGGTTACTACCCCATCAACGTCCTGAACCAGGTAAAAATGGTACCCGAGGTTTGTCGCATCTTTTGCGCCAGCGCCAACCCAGTCGAGGTGGTTGTGGCGGAAACCGGGCAAGGCCGTGGTATCTTGGGGATCATCGACGGTTCTTCCCCTAAAGGCATCGAGGGGGACGAAGACGTCACCTGGCGCAAGGGATTCCTGCGCACAATCGGGTATAAGCTGGGATAGCTATCAGCCACAGGTTTGTTGTTGTTAACAAAAGACTGATTGTTCCTTCGCACAGGTATCTCGAGTCCTGGCAGTCTCACCAGGACGACCGGGTGTTCCCCGGGGGAGTTTCATCCTTTGTTCTCGCGCACGTAGAGTCGTAGCCCAGGCATCCTTGCCTGGGGTTCTTGGACTCGGAAAACCCCAGGCAAGGATGCCTGGGCTACAGTGGTCTGGTTGGAGCTACGGGACACTCCGTAGCCCCAACCTCCATTCGCGGGCTTCCTCCCTCTGCGTCTCAACGCCCCTGCGCGAGAACAAATGATGACAACCCGTCCCCGGGAAGACGCTCGTTTGCCCTGGGAAGACCGTCCAGGAGCTAGCATCAAACCCCGAAATGCTTAATCCTGATGCTCTAGGGGCCGGTGCGCCAACTTGAGCAGGTAGGATTTTCGGGCCTTCCAATAATCTGCATACGCCCAGGGCCGGCCCTCTTGATAAGCTCGGAATACCTGGAAATGCGCCGGCCGGCCTCTCCCATTCCACTGGCCATAGTCATAATCAGCCATTCGGCTTCCGTCAATTCCGCGCTCATCCGAGCTGAGAAAGGTTGGAGCTGCCATTTCATCCTCCTTAGCGGTCGATGAAACCTGACCGGATTTCGATCACTACCGGTTTTGCGGGTAAACGTACTTCAAGTGATAACGAGTATATCCACCCGGTTGGTCAAATTCAATGGGGGAAATGACCCGCCTGGAGAAGGGCAATTCCTACCCGCCCGGTAGGGAAAACCCTAGGGATTCTCCTATCGAATCATAGGAATTGTCCCCCTTGGAAAGCTACAAGAAGAGCGTTATACATTAACGGAGAGGAGGTAGGTCTGAATGGAAGCAGAGCGGTTAAATGGACTGAAAGTAGCCATATTGGTTACGGATGATTTCGAACAGGTGGAATTGACAGAACCGCGCAAGGCGCTGGACCAGGCCGGGGCGCTGACGCTGATCCTTTCTCCACACCTGGGGAATGTGCACGGATTCAACCACGACCGCCCCGGAGATGAATTCAAAGTCGATCTGGCCATTGACGAGGCCAATGCGAGCGATTTCGATGCGGTGCTGTTACCCGGCGGCGCTTTGAGTGCGGACAAACTGCGCATGGAACGGGCTGCCCAACAGTTTGTCCGGAATATGGATCAGGCGGAGAAGCCCTTTGCGGTCATCTGCCATGCACCCTGGCTGCTAGTGTCTTCAGGGTTGGTTCGCGGTCGAACCTTGACCAGTTACTATACACTTCAAGATGATATCCGCAATGCAGGCGGAATCTGGCAAGACCGCAGTGTGGTCCGGGACCATAATTGGATTACCAGCCGCCAACCCAAGGATATCCCCGCATTCAACCAGGCCATGCTGGAATTATTTCACGAGGCAGTCGGCGCCCAACGACATGCAGGAGCGGTGCGGGGCGCGGGGTCTGGAGATCACGGCAACTCAGAGCTGCAAACCGGGTCTGATCTACAGGAGAACCACTAAGCGGTAGAGAAAACCGTTTGCGTTTCATCTTGTTTTCACAATGCTGGAGTACTCTTAACCCAGAAAGCGATCGATGGTGCTTTCACCCGGCGGAGGGTTCGAACAAGATGGAGGTGCTGAGGAATGAGCAATACCTGGAAATATGTGTTGGTCGGATTCGTGGTCGTCCTCGTGTTGGGCGTAATCGGGATCGTCGCCCTGAGCGTCTTTACGCATGGGTTTGGCGGGGCGCTGCCTTATATGATGGGGCCGCGATTTCGGACGCCATACGGGAACATGCCGATGATGCGCGGTTTCGGGGTGTTAGGCTTGTTCGGATTAGGCCTGCGCATCCTCATCCCGTTGGGGCTGCTCGCTCTGGTAGTAATTGGTCTGGTGTGGTTATTAACCCAAAGGCGTACCCCCACAGCGATGGCCGGTCCCGGGCCGACCCCTGTGGCGCCTCCAGCTCCGGGTCACACCTGTCCAAACTGCGGACGCCCAGTACAATCGGGGTGGACAGTCTGCCCCTACTGTGGGCAAAAACTGCCCGAATCCTAGGATATGGAATGATCAAAAACGGCAGAGGGTTATTCTCTGCCGTTTCTAGATCTCAGCCATTCCATCCTGGGTTGGCGTCTTGCCCGGCGGCAAAGATGCGCACCAACAGCAACCCGGCGATAAACCCGCCCACGTGAGCCGCGTAAGCAACCCCACCCTGATCGATGCCGCCCAATAAGCCCAACCCACTGACCAACTGGAAGAGGAACCATACCCCGATGGCGACGATGGCAGGAACATCCGTGAGAATCTGGAAGAGGATCACCCGCACTCTACGTTGTGGGAAAAGTATGAGATAGCCTGCCAGCACACCTGAGATGGCGCCAGATGCGCCCAGGCTGGGGATGAGTGGATTTCCCCCCAATGTTACCGTTGCATAGACTTGCGCCAATGAGGCAATCACCCCGCACACCAGGTAGAACACCAGGTAACGGAAATGCCCCATAGCATTTTCGACGTTGTCGCCAAAGATCCACAAAAATAACATGTTCCCCGCGATATGCGCCAGGCTGCCATGCATAAACATCGACATGAGCAGGGTAAGGTACACGGAGATGGGTGTGGGCTGCAACCCGGGCTGAACGAACGTCTGTCCGGTGCTTGGGTCTACCACGGTCTGATCGGGGGTGACCACATCTCTCCCGGTGACGATCTCCTGGGGGACGGTCGACCAGGCGTAGGTGAAGCGGTCGTTCGATCCGAAGCCCTGGAAAAAGACGAAAACCAGAATACAGGTCAAGATCAAAGCGATATTTACGTATGCCGGAAAACGGTTACCACGATTATCGTCACCGATCGGTATCATTGCTGAATGTCCTCCCTATTCCTTGCACAGATGCTGGTGAGCCTCCATTCACGATATGCTGCCTCGCACGTCCACTGCGAACACACCTTTGCCTTCAGGCAAAACCCGCAGGGGGTTGACTTCTACCTCATTAATTTGAGGGAAGTCAACGGCCAGTTGGGCCAGGCGGACGAGCGCCTCCTGCGCGGCAGCGCGATCGGCAGGCGGCAGGTTGCGGAAACCTTTCAGTTTTCGGCCAGCCCAGGTGCTTTCAAACATGCGCCGCACATCTTCCGGGTAGAGCGGCGCCAACCCAAAGGCAACGTCTTTCAAACCTTCTACTTCAACCCCGCCCGAGCCGAACATGGCTAACGGGCCGAATTGCACGTCCCGCACAACCCCGATGATGACGTCCTGGCCGGGTGGAAGCATGCGTTGGATGTGAACCCCATCGATGGTTGCTTGTGGACGAGCTGCACGCGCTCGTTCGATGACGGTCGAATAGCCTTCCAGCACCTCGGCTTCATTCTGCAAGTTGAGCAGCACGCCACCTACGTCCGACTTGTGGGAGATATCGGCCGAGGCTACCTTCAGCACAACCGGGAATCCGGCCTGGGCAGCGACTTCGGCGGCCTGTTGCGGTGAGCTTGCCAGGCTCACTTTGAGCGTTGGAATTCCGTAAGCTTCCAGTAAATTAGCCGCCGTTTCAGGAGAAAGGGATTTCCCGGCAGGGAGCCCACCGAGCAGACCGCGTACGCGCAGAATATCAACATCAGCCCGGATGAGGGGGCGTTCATCGGCGCAGGCCAGGAACTCTGTCCGGCGAGAAAGCACGCCCAAGGCCGACGCGGCCCATTCCGGGAAGCGATATTCGGGAATGCGCGACGCCCGGTAGTGCTCGACCGCCTCCTGGATCAGCCGGTCTCCCATGAGTGCGATCACGACCGGTTTCTCTGCGGCCTGGATGACCGGAATGGTTGTTTTGGCCACCTGGCCGGCCGAAAACATGGGTGGAGGGGGGAAGATGATCATCACGCTGTCAACGCCCGGATCATCCAATAACACTTTGAGGCATCCGGCATATTGCTCAGGGGACGCAGAAGCCAGCATGTCTACCGGATTGTGCAGGCTGGCAGCAGGAGGCAAAATCTGGCGCAGCGCTTCACGGGTGGATTCGAGCAAATCGGCTATGCGCAGTCCATTTAGCTCGAGCGCATCGGCTGCAGTCACCCCCGGCCCACCCGCGTTGGTCAGTATGGCCACCCGGCGCCCTTTGGGCAGCGGGCACCAGGCCAGCGCGCGCGCCCACTGGAACATCTGCTCGGTGGTATCCACGCGTACCACCCCGGCCTGTTGAAAAGCCGCATCGAAAGCGGATTCGCGCCCGGCCAGAGCCCCTGTGTGCGAAGCGGCGGCGCGCTGTCCGCTTTCAAATCGGCCAACTTTTAACGCCAGGATGGGTTTGCTCCGGCTAACACGCCGCGCCTGTTCTGCGAAACGCCGCCCGTTGCTGACCCCTTCCATGTACAGTGTCAAGACGCGCGTGTGGGCATCCTCAGCCACCAGCTCCAGCATGTCGGTTTCGGTGACGTCCACCTGGTTGCCCAGGCTGATCAACGAGGATAAGCCCATGCCCTGACCGCGCACCCAATCGATCACTGCCGCACAAATAGCCCCGGAGTGAGAGATGAACGCAATTTCCCCGCGGGGCGGTCCCGGCGGCTGCAGGAAGGTGGTATCCAGCGGCAGGTGGGTATCGATCACCCCAATACAGTTCGGACCGATCAAGCGCATTCCATAAGCATGCGCAACCTCCAGGCAGCGCACTTCCAGGGCTGCGCCTTCCGCTCCGGTCTCACGGAAGCCACCTGAAGCGATGATGGCGGCGTGGATGCCCTGCTGCCCGCATTCCGCCAGCATGTCCGGTACCTGGGCGGGGGGTGTCAGCAGCACCGCCAGATCCACCGGAGAAGGCGCCTGCGAGATGGAGGTATACAATGGTTGTCCGAGCAATTCGCCCCCGCGCGGGTTGATGAAGTAGATCGCGCCCGGGTAGCCACACTGCACCAGGTTGCGCGCCAGGCCAAAGCCCAGCTTGGTCGGGTCGCGCGAAGCGCCAATAATCGCCACACTTTGGGGTTTGAGAAATGGGAGAAGGGATGGATCGCTCATAGGTCTCCAAGAATTCAGGCTGGTATACCACGAATTATACATAAACCATGAAGAAACCGTTGGGAATCGCCGCGGGATTGACTGGATTCTTGATGTTTGTGCATGCTTCGTAAGCGCAAACATCAAGAATCGGGGAATCTTCCACAGACATTCCCGTTATAATTCATAAAATATGCGACGAGTGAGTGTAACAGATGGCTGAATGTGACGTTTGCGCCAGCACGACATCCCAAACGAGAAGCCCAGTATACAGCGCCAGTGAGTTCAACCGCATATTGGCGAATGGCTTTACCCCAGACAACCCGGCGCTGGAGCGGCTGCAGCGCAACCACCCCGCTCTCGCAGCGCGCGAGCAGGCGCTGTCCGAATGGCAGGCCCAGAAATCTAGCCATACCGGCGACTGGCTGCTATGCCCTGATTGCGCTGCGCTTGCCGCCCGATACCGCACAGCCCCCCGGCGAGGTGGCATACACCTTCCCGTTTGGGGGTGGATCCTGCTGGGCGTAGCCCTCATCGTCGCCGGGGTCTATTGGTTTGCCCCTAAAGAGCAAGCTCGATCGCTCGGTACGATTCGCATGGATATCAACGGGGTCGCTTTCTCGCCCGACGGCAGCCGGTTGGCTTCCGCCGGCGACGATCGTGAAGTCCGCCTGTGGGACGTGGCCGGTGGAAAAGTGATAAAAACGCTCAGTGGGCATACGCAGCGGGTCATGTCAGTGGCCTATTCGCCCGACGGGAAATGGCTGGCCTCGGGGAGTTACGATGCCACCGTACGTATCTGGGACCCAGTGACTGGCGTTGCGCTTCAAACCCTGGATGGCCACGAATTGGCGGTCAACGCCGTCACATTCTCACCCGACGGGAAACTCCTGGCAAGCGGCGGTCACGACAGGCGTGTTATCCTGTGGGATACGTCTACCTGGAAGCCGGCGCGTATTCTGGAAGGCCATACCAGCACGGTGAATTGCCTGGCCTTTTCATACGATGACAGGTATTTGGCGTCTGGGGCAGATGATAAAACCGCGCGCATCTGGGAGGTCGCTACCGGGCAGGTTCTGCGGAGCATGGATGCGGCAAATTGGGTGGGCAGTGTTGCCATCTCGCAAGATGGAAAGCTGCTGGCTGCGGGGAACGCCTCGGGCAGTGTGCAAATATGGGACTTCAACACCGGATCCCTGCTACAAACGCTCACCGGTCACCAGGGCAAAGTAACCAGCCTGATCTTTACCCCGGATGGGAAGACCCTGGTCTCAGGAGGGGAAGATGCCACCGTGCGCTTATGGGATCCAAAAAGCGGTAAAGCGCTGCGCACCCTGACCGGCTCGAACTATAGCGCCGTTACCAGCCTGGCAATCACCCAGGATGGTAAGACTCTGGCGTCGGGGAATCAATTGAACATCAAGTTGTGGACGCTGAAATAGAGCGGGGTAAGCTCATTGGATTGATCAGTCTCTCTCCGGTAGTGGTGGAATGGCCGGCTGTGAATGGCGCGGTTCGGTCACGGTCCAGCGCAGCATTGCGAATGCTGCCAGGCTGACCACTGCGGCGATGGCGAACAGGCTCTGATAGCTGGCCACCAGGGCGAGCCAACCTCCCACCAAGGGCGCCACCGCGTTAGCAATGCCCGAGACGGTGCTGTTCAAGCCGATATAAGTCGCCCGTTGGTCGGGCTCACTAAATTCAAGCGCAATCAGCATACCCGAAAGCATGCCGGCGGCCATGCTTGCCCCCCGTAGCGCAAAGACCGGATAGAACCAGACTCGGGAAGGCGCTAACCAGGCCATGATGTAAGACGCCAGGCTGAAGAGGGCGGTCAACTCCATGACCAGCTTGTGACCCACCCGGTCTGACAAAGGGCCAATCCACAGGTTGGCCAGCGCCTGCCCGGCCAGCAACGCCATGGTGTAATTCCCCGCCTGGCTGTCGGGCAAATTCCAGCGGCGGACAGCAAACACGATGACAAAGCCAACGCCCATCGCGCTCAAGCCCAAAACGACTTGAGCAATCAGCAAACGGCGGAAGTTATGATCCCGTTGGATTACCGCCGGCAAAGAGCGCAGATATTGCCCAAGCGTCACGTGCGGTTGCGAGCTGGCCAAAGCCGGCTCGCGGGTTTGCGCTAATGACAACCAGGAAAAGAAAATCATGATGGCAGCGGCGCCGAAGGCCAGCGTGTACCCCACGGGGAATACAAAGCGGGCCAGGAGCCAGGTGACCAGGGAAGCGGCAAGAATACCCCCCAGGGTTCCGCCGAAATTGGTGATGCCGAAGAAGCGTCCGCGGCGGTCCATAGGGATCACCCGTCCAACCATATCTTGCCACCCCACCATGATCACGCCCGCCCCCGTCGCATGCCAGGCATACAACAGAAAGAAGCTCACCAGCGCCAGGCCAGGAGCGCTTTTGGCAAACAGCAATACCGAGAAGGGCATGAGGAAAATGGGGATACGCTCGGTAAAAAACCCGATGTTCACGGGTAAGAACTTCTTGCGTGGCTGGCGGCTCGTCCAATTGGAGGTGAACAGTTGGGGCAGCAGGTAGCAGGAACTGCTGATGAAAGGGATGAGACCGATCAGAAAGGAATTGTTCGTGAAATGGCTGATGTACAGGGGCAGGATGATGGTAGGTGCAATGAAGCCCATCCCGGTCCAAAAGAATACGCCATCTAGCGCATTGACGATCATATTGAAGCGCGCATGGCGCTCGATTTCGGCGTCAAATTCCTTGAGTTCCATAAAGAGCTACTATTCTAGTCCCGCCCAGGTTGTCCGATTGGCCGGCAAGACGCGGTCATTTTATCATGGATGAGTCGAACGGATTGGAAAACTGGCCTCAGCGTTGAGGTTGTGGCCCAGGCACATCGTCTCGATGCTCTTACGGGATCCTTGCGGGATGCTTGCCTGGGGTTCGTCAACCAAAAACTTTCTTGTAGCCCAGGCAAGGATGCCTGGGCTACAAGCTACAAGCTCTCAATACGGCTGTAGGGGCGGGTCTGAAATCTAAACTCAATCCGGTGGGTAAACCCTCCAGACCCGCCCCGGTGCACGAAGACGGGTGTCCTGGTTAATACTCAAGGTCCCTGTTCTTTACAGTCAACCAAGGCTCCCAGGCAAGCATCTCGCAAGGGCACAAGGCACATGCGTGCAGCGCAGGTGTCGGGACGATGTGCCTGGGCTACAAATCTGCCGGGGTACCCGAACCGTCTCCTGATCGCGGTTAGTCTTGCAGACAAGCTGACAGGTTACAGTGGGACAGATTCCCACCGACTGCATGTTCGCCGCAGATCAGCCAACTAGAACAACAATTTTACCGGAGCTGCCATCGATGCGGATGCGCTGGCCGGTCTTCAACCGGGTGGTCGCCCGGTGGACACCCACCACGGCCGGAATGCCGTACTCGCGAGCGACCACAGAGCCGTGCGTCATCAACCCACCCACTTCCATCACCAGTCCGCCTGCGGTTAAGAACAGGGGGGTCCAGGAGGGATCGGTGCCGGGACAGACCAGGATCTCGCCTGGCAATAAGGCTGCGTGGCGAGGGTCCAGCACCACCCTGACGTTGCCTTCCACACTGCCCGGTGAAACCGGGCTGCCGGAGAATGTGGCGGAAGCGCTTTCCGTTGTG
>JAQTMA010000057.1:16147-20466 GCA_028714615.1 Anaerolineaceae bacterium
CCATAAATCTCGAGAAAGCGGGCGGTCGCTTGCTGCGCCGCTTGCGGCAAGGCGCCGGACTGGTATTGGAGGGCTAGTTCGGCTGATGGATAACGCTGGAAGGCGATTCGGGAATCAACATCGTCTCGGATGGTCATGGCAGCTTGCCAGAGGGCCAGGTCCATTTGCGTGGTGGGATTGTACGGAATGCCGCGCGTGACTTCTAATACGATCTGCTCCCAGGGGGTGTCCGGCGACCCCTCAGCCGGCAAAGTCTTGGACAACACATTCAGCAAGTTGAAGGAGGCCATCCCGGCAGCAAGCCCAGAAATAAAGCGGACAAACGTGTTTGGAAAATATTCGCCCGTCACTTTGGAGGTGATCGCCACCAACTGGGACAGGCGTTCACGGCGGTCTCCGCGCAGGGTGGCACAACGATCGCGTAATACTCTCAATACGCTTTCACCCCGATTGATGATGATCTCACGCCGGCGATTAGGAGCCAAAAGGTTAAGCAGCACATTGCCAGCTAAAGGTACGAAGAACCGGGCGAGCAGTATGATGGCATGGAAACGGATGCCTTCGCGCTCTGGTTGCAGGCGGGGTTCCTCCCAGATGGAATTCAACGCCTGCAAGACGGTTGGCTCAATCCATCCCAGTCCGGCGCGAACGATTCTGCGGCCAACTGAATTGCGTATGGGGGTGGTAATGTTGAGCCACAACCGTTCCCCCGCTACCTTCAATGCCGTCTGGTTATCCAAGCGGGCCGGGATTCCGAACAAATGCGCGCCGACGGCAAAGATCAAGCCGATGAAATCGCGCCCAAAGGGGGTGATTGGGTCCAACATGCCCTGGACGGCTCCAAAGGAGACCATGGCGTTCAAAGGCTCGGCCGGCATACCCTGCGGGGTGGGAAACAGCGACGTGATTGGGCGCGCCTGCAGGAGGTAGAGCTTCCCATCCGCCCAGGCCCATTCGATATCCTGCGGGTAGCCGTATAAATCTGTAACTCGCCGACCGAGAACGGCCAGCGCCAGGATGCAATCATCCGCCAGAGCCTGCACAGACTGGGCCTCCCTGTGTTCAGTGCGGACCCCACCTTGCGGATCGAGGTGCGTCTGGATGGACTTGGCTCCCAAGCGTTTGCCGGAGATCTTCATCGCCTGCCCATCGACGACGTACTGGTCGGGTTCCACCTGTCCGGAGACGAGCGCCTCGCCCAGACCCAGGGTAGCATCGATGACCGTCTCGCTACGCAGACCGCTTACCGGGTTGGCGGTGAACATTACCCCCGACGCTTCCGCGGGGACCATCTGCTGCACAATTACCGCCAGGGATAAGTCCGCCTGGAGCAGATGGTTGCGGGCCCGATAGCCGATGGCGCGCGCCGTCCACAGGCTGCTCCAGCAGGCAATGACCGCCTGCAGCAGGGCGGCGCTTCCCTGTATATTGAGGTAGGTATCCTGCTGGCCGGCGAAAGACATCTCGGGCAAATCTTCGGCGGTTGCGGAGGAACGCACCGCCACGGCGCCCGCGCCTAAGTTGGTGTAACCCTGCAGGATTTCATCAGCCAGGGACGCAGGTAGACTGCCACAGCCAAACGCAGCCCGGATGGTGGCAGAGGCTACCTCCAGCCCGGCCACATCTTGCGGTGCACACCCCAGGAGGGCTTGCCGGATGACTTCATTCAGTCCATTGGCTTGAGTGAAAACTTGATATGCCGAGGTTGGGATGATGAAGCCGGGAGGCGCTGGCAGGCCGGCCTGGCTTAGTCGGGCCAGATTGAGACCCTTTCCGCCAGCTCCACCGAGGGTGATCCCGGCTGCATCAAATCGAAGCAGCATGGTTAGATTTTGAGAAATTCCGCCAGTTGCTGCGGATCGAAATCGCTGATGATGGTACCGTCGATATCGAAAGTGGGTGTCACCAGGCTGCCGTTGTTCCAGGCGCGCACCTGCCCGGCAGCGTAATCATTCCGGGAGATATCCACTTCGGTATAGCTCAAACCGCGGGATTTCAACCATATCCTGGCCTGCTTGCAGTCCGGGCACCAGGGCGTACAATACATCACGATGCCGCCGTGGGGCAGCTCTTTGACCTCCACCGGGCGGGCCGTGAGCTGGGTTTTCGCCAACTCGGGCTCCAACCGGGCCAGCTCGCGGAACAGCACGGCGTTATCGGGCTGTTGGTCGATGTCGTGGATGTCGATATAGCGGATCACACCCTGCGGATCGATGATGAAGATGGCCCGTTCGGAACGGCCTTCCGGACGGAGCACGCCGTACCGCTTGGCGACTTCTCCATGCGGCCAAAAATCACTCAACAGGGGATAGTTGATGCTACCCAGGCTCTCAGCCCAGGCGCTCAAACAGGGGACTGAATCGACGCTGATACCCAGAACCTGGGTATTTAATCCCGCGAAACGAGCTTTGTCAGCCTCATACGACGGGATCTGCCCTGTTCATATGGGAGTCCAGGCCAGTGGGAAGAAGGCCAGAACGACGTTCATCCCGCGCAGATCGCTCAGCGTGACGTTCTTCCCCAGATGACTGAGCAGAACAAAATCGGGGGCAAGTTGGCCGGTGCGTAACATGATCGTTCCCTCCTCTAGGGTTAATTCAACAATAACCATTATAATTCGAGCACCCGATTCATGCGGACCCACCTGTTCCACGATTTCCTCAACTTAAGCCGATGCAACGCGTTTATCAAACGATCCAACCTTACCTGGCTATTCCACTGGGGATCGCGATTCTAGCGAGCCTGTACATCATCAGTCTGAACAGCTACCTGCTGTTCCACAGCCTGGTGGAATTGTTCAGCATCGTGGTCGCCTTCAGCATTTTTATTGTGGCCTGGAATACCCGCGACGAGGCCGATAACGGTTACCTGCTTTTCACCGGAATTGCTTTCCTGTTTTTTAGCAGCCTGGACGCAGTCCATACCCTTTCCTATAAGGGCATGGGCATTTTTCCCTGGGAGAGCGCCGACCTGCCCACCCAACTATGGATCGCTGCCCGCTACCTGCAGGCAGGCTCATTGTTGGTCGCTCCGTTTTTCCTCCGGCGAAAGGTGCCCATCGTCCCGGTGATCAGCGTCTATTTCATCGTGACTGCACTGCTTTTCCTCTCGATCTTCGCCTGGAAGATCTTCCCGGTGTGTTATATCGACGCGGTTGGACTGACGGCTTTCAAGCGCACCAGCGAGTACATCATCTCCTTGATGCTGGCAGGCGCAATCAGCCTGCTGTGGCAGAGACGCAACGATTTCGATCCGGGCGTGGTACGCCTGCTGATCCTGGCCCTGGTCGCCAGTATCGCATCCGAGCTGGCTTTCACCGAGTACGTCAACGTTTATAGCATCGCGAACCTGATTGGTCACATGCTGAAAATCATCGCTTTCTACCTGATCTACCGGGCCATTATCGTAACCTGCCTGGTGCAGCCGTATACCCTCCTGTTTCGCAACCTCAAACACAGCGAGGAAGCGCTGCGAAGCCTTTCCGGCGAACTGGAAATCCGCGTGCAAGAACGAACCGCCGAACTGAGCCAGGCTAACCTGGAACTCGGCCGCTACCGCACCCACCTGGAAGAGTTGGTTGCCGAGCGCACCGCGGAGCTGCAGAAGGAAATTGCAGAACGCCGGCGGGCGCAAGAAGCAGCCAACCTGTATGCCGCCCAGTTAGAGCGCGTCAACCGCGAGTTGCACGATTTTGCCTCTATCGCCTCGCACGATCTGCAAGACCCGCTGCGCAAGATCCAGGCTTTTGGCCAACGCCTGAGCCATCTGGCGGGGGACGAGTTCAATGAGACTGGGCGAGACTACCTGGAGCGAATGATGCACTCAGCCAGGCGCATGCAAGAGATGGTCAGCGGTCTGCTGGAGTACTCGCGGGTAACGACCCGCGCGCAACCGTTCGAACCGGTGGACCTGAACCAGGTGACCAGCGAGGTGATCTCGGACCTGGAGCTGCGCATCGACCAGGAGACGGCCCAGGTGGAGGTGGTCACGCTCCCGGCGGTGGAGGCAGACCCGCTGCAAATGCGCCAATTGCTGCAGAACCTGATCAGCAATGCGCTCAAGTTTCACCGCGATGGGGTGGCGCCGGTGGTGCGAGTTTCGGGGTGTGTTGAACCGGGTGATAATGGGGAGGATGCCACCGTTCATATCCGGGTGGAAGATAACGGCATCGGCTTCGACGAGCGCTTCGTCGAGCGCATCTTCCAGCCCTTCCAGCGACTGGTGGGCCAGAGCGAGTTCGAGGGCAGCGGCATCGGCCTGGCAACCTGCCGGAAGATCGTTGAGCGCCACGGCGGCAGCCTGACCGCTCGCAGCGTCCC
>JAQTMA010000058.1 GCA_028714615.1 Anaerolineaceae bacterium
GATATCCGTAATTGTAAGATGCGCGGAGCTTTCATGTCCAGCCGCCCTCTGATCGGTGAGGGCGCCACAGCCCGCAGTATGGCGCGTACCTTCAAATGCTTCGACCATGCTGATGCTGACGGGGTGAGCGGGTTTGTCACCATCACGGGTGGGAAAGCCACCACCTGCCGGGCAATGGCCGAGCAGACGGCTGATGTTGTATGTCAAAAACTTGCTTTCAGTTCACCCTGTACCACCCGGCAGGTACCGTTATGCTCTTATCGAGCTTTCAGGTATGATTGACCACGTGCATAAGAAGACTCATTGGGAATCACCGTGAAGGATTCCTGAAATATTAATGTTTGCAGGTGCGTATCACGCGCGAACATCAATATTTCAGTCAGCCCCATGGTGATTCCCAATGAGCTCATAATAATCCACATCCAATCACCGGGAGGGTTCTTTGAGCTCAAATCAATGGAAGGTCACCTGGAAAATTTACCGAAAAAAAGGGGATGGCAAACCTTATTTCGATACATTTGCCCTCGAAGTAGATCCGGATGAATACGTTCTGGATGGGGTGGAACGCATCTGGGCCTATCAGGATCGTTCACTTGCTTTCCGCCATGCTTGCCACCATTCTACATGTGGCGCTTGCGGTATGCGCGTGAATGGGATCGAAAGACTTACCTGTATTACTCCCTTTCGGGATGTGACTCACGATGGTGGCGTATTGACCATAGAACCCCTGCGGAATTTCACTGTGATTAGCGATTTGGTGGTTGACAGCGGCCGTTTCTACCAACTCATGGATCAGGCGCATTATCCGGCAGTAACGACTCTCGACCGTGCGCCCATAGGGAACACGATCTCTCCGGCTGGCAATCAAGTGGTCACTGGTCTGACACGCCTGAACGATTGTATCGAATGCGGCCTATGCATTAGCGCATGCCCGATCGCAACTACCTCATCCGAATACCTGGGACCTGCCGTCCTGGCGGGCATCCAGTATGCTGGTATTAAGGACAATCCCGACTTATTGGGCCTGGTCGATTCCGAAGATGGCGCCTGGCGCTGCCATAGTGTATATGCATGCACCCAGGTGTGTCCATCTTTTGTAGATCCTGCATGGCGCATCATGGATCTGCGCCGGAAGGTTGTGTCGCAACGCATCCATCACCTATTCCATCCAGGCAGGAGCGATTCTGATGCGGCCTGAAAATACTCGGCGGGCTCCTATGAACGTGGTTAAATGGTTTGACTTGCGTGGCCTTGATTTAGGAACATTCGCATTCTTAATGAATCGGATTTCGGGAATTGGGCTGACCCTCTATCTCTTTTTACATCTACTTGTTCTGAGTACCCTCGCGCGTGGCGCTCAAGCATACGATCAATTCATTGCCTTGGTTAAGAATCCGATATTCCTCTTCGGAGAATACCTGGTTGTGGTCGCAGTATTGGTGCATGGGCTAAATGGTCTGCGTATCGCCCTGACCAGCCTTGGGGTGGTAGTTCCCTGGCAAAAACAGCTCTTCATCGGCTTGATGGTGGTTGCGATAGGTGGTTGCGCCATTTTTGCCGTGCGGATGTTGGGAGGTTGATGATGAACGTTTCGATCCCCAAACCGCGTGAAAATACCTGGCTGTGGCTTGCCAAGTTGGCCAGTGGAGTATTTGTATTCGCTTTGATAATCGTACACATCATTGTCAATCATCTGGTTGCCACCGACGGATTACTGGATTATGCGGGGGTTGTCACCTACCTGTCCACCCCGTGGATTGCCGTGATGGAATCCACATTTTTGATCGTGGTCGTTAGTCATTCCCTGCTAGGAGCGCGCAGTATATTTCTAGACCTGAAGCCAACTTCAAGATTGCTTGCAGGGTTGGACCTCATATTCATCCTGGTTGGTGTAGTTGCCATACTCTATGGCATCGGGCTGATCCGCTTGATTGTCACCCGGGGATAGGGGAACAGCGGTGCGTTTCCTGATATTTGGAGCTGGAGCAATTGGGACCTATATTGGGGGGAGCTTGTTATTGGCCAGGCAGCCGGTCGTTTTCCTGGAACGTCCTGATGCAGCCGCTGATCTGAAACAACGTGGGCTGAACCTAGAAATCAAGGGGGAGCGCCACGTCATCTCGCACCTACTGGTAGCAGATACCATTGAGGAGGCGCTAGAACAAGGTCCATTTACTGCTGGAATTGTAGCGATAAAATCCTATGATACCCCTGCTTTGGTGCAATCCTTTACTACTTCCCTCAAATGGATTCCACCTATCCTCTGTTTGCAGAATGGAGTGGAGAATGAACCCACCCTTGCGGGGGTCTTGGGCGCCGATCGCGTCATCCCTGGGACTGTAACCAGCGCAGTGGGACGGTTGGGGATAGGGGCGATCCGGCTTGAGCGTTTGCGCGGTGTGGGGGTGGCAACCGGGCACCCGATCAGTGCAGACCTTGTTTCGACCCTGAATCTGGCCGGATTGCATGCGCAATCCTTCCAGGATGCAGAGCGGATGAAGTGGTCGAAAATGTTCACCAATCTGATTGCCAATGCCAGCTCTGCAATCCTGGATATGACCCCCGGGCAGATTTTCGCCGATGGGCGCCTTTACCGGCTGGAGATCGCACAGTTGCGGGAAACGTTGCGTGTGATGAATGCTTATCAATTGCGTATTGTAAATCTGCCCGGTGTTCCTGTGCGATTGTTAGCTTGGGCGATATGGAACTTGCTACCTTCTCTATCCCAGCCACTCCTCGCCCGTGCGATAGCAGGAGGGCGGGGCGCAAAAATGCCTTCCTTCCATATCGATCTTCACAACGGGCGGGGGAGGAACGAAGTGGAATTCCTGAACGGAGCTGTGGTACGCTTTGGAGAGAGGGCAGGTATACCGACCCCGGTCAACCGGGCGCTCAACGAAACTTTACTGGCGCTAACATCCGGCCAGCTTTCCATTCAGGCTTTCGCGCACCAACCCGAAAAGCTGATAGCCATTACTCATCGATGATTCAGGAGAACTTATGTCAGTTCCTTCATGGGTCCATGACGCTATCTTTTACCAGATCTTTGTTGACCGGTTTGCTAACGGAGATCCGAGCAACGATCCACCCAATTTGGAGGCGTGGGGCTCACCCCCATCTCTTTGGGGATTTCAAGGCGGCGACCTACGCGGTATCATGCAGAAATTGGATTACTTGCTCGATCTGGGGATCAATACCCTCTATCTGACCCCGATCTTCCAGTCCTCCTCCACCCACCGCTATAACACGTATGATTATTACCGCATTGACTCTAAGCTGGGTTCTCACTCTGATTTTCGTGCGTTGGTCGATGCCGTCCACGCCAAAAGTATGCGTATCATCCTGGATGGGGTTTTCAACCATTGTGGAAGAGGCTTCTGGGCATTCAATGATCTGCTAGAAAACCAGGACAAATCGCCATACAAAGATTGGTACTTTGTCAACCATTTCCCCATTGACGCCTATTCTCCCGGGGAAGCCCGCGATTATGTCAGTTGGTGGAGATTGAAAAGCCTGCCTAAGTTTAATACGAGTAATCCTCAAGTGCGAAAATACTTGATGGGGGTTGGGAGGTATTGGACCGAACAGGGAATCGATGGATGGCGACTGGATGTACCCAACGAGATTGACGACGATAGCTTCTGGGCAGAATTCCGGCAAACGGTACGAGGGGTCAATCCGGATGCTTACCTGGTCGGTGAGATTTGGGAGATGGACCCACGTTGGGCGAACGCTACCCACTTCGATGGATTGATGAATTACCCCCAGCGTACGGCATTACTAGGACTCTTGAATGGTAGTCTGAAAGTGTCTCAATTTGCCAGCCGGGTAGAAGAGTTGCTTCAGGCTTATCCAAAGGTGAATGCGTACGCCATGATGACGCTTGCCGGTTCGCACGACGTTGAACGCATCATCACCTTATGTAATGGGGATCTGCGCAAAGTCCAAATGGCATACCTTTTCTTATTTACTTACCCTGGAGCGCCGATGGTGTATTATGGCGATGAGGTTGGCCTGGAAGGAGGAAAAGACCCGGACAACCGGCGGGCATTCCCTTGGGGTGCGGAGGTATGGAAAGCTGGATTGCGGACCTGGCTCCAACACCTGATCGGGTTGCGCAAACACCTGGCAGCCCTCCGCCGGGGAAGCTACCTGCGCTTGCTGGTTGACGATACCCGCGGCTGCTATGTTTATGCCCGCGTTCTTGGAGATGAAAAGGTGATTGTCGCGCTGAATACCAGCAATACCCGGCGCATCTTGCGCGTGCCGGTGGGGCAAATGGGGTGGAGCGAGGGGCACATACTACACAATCAACTGGGGAAAGGCGAATCGGTTGTCTCAGGGCTTAACTTGGTGCTCAGCGTCCGTCCATGGAGTGGGCTAGTCTTGCGCTAGAATTTGTCCCCCTGTTAACCGATCTTCATTTTTTACTGGTCGTAAGCATCCTCGCTTCGTGATGCCATAATGAAATCGTTCATGTGCAGACCGTGAATTCTGTGCGTCCACCATGTCGCTGTGACCTTACCCCATTCGGTGACGAGAACCGGGTGGTGATTCTCTGCTTCGGCCAACCGACCCACTTGAACTGTGAAATCGAGGGCTTTTGCAAAATCTGGGAAGGTAAAGACACGTTCTAATTGTTTCTCTCCATCCCTCTCGACCAATTTCCAATTGGGCAAATCGGCCAAACGTTCATGGATTTCCCGGTCATCCATCCGAGGAGTATCCCCTTTGATTGGAACACAATTGAACTTCGATAAATCGTGCACTTCCCACCTCCATTAAATCAAATCCCACTGGCCGGACATTGTGGTGCGCCGCTCAACATAACGGAAGAGCCAATACCCGAGCACTGCGTATAGAAATCCAACCACCAGTTCTCCTGCCACCAGGGGAGCAATAGTAGACCAGTTTGCACCCGCTAATACCAGGCGAGTAGCCTGGATGCCGCGGGTGATCGGCAAGGCAAACGAGACCCATTGCAGCGCTCCTGGCAAAGCTGATACCGGAAAATTGACGCCGCAAAAGATATAGAACAACATGTAGGTAACGGTTGTGATCGTCCAACCTTCACGGGTGGTGAGAGCGACGCTCCCGAGGACGAGTCCAAGGCCTGTGGAAGTCAGGGTAAGTAGCAGAATGCATACGACGATTAGCGCCAGGTTAGCCCTCGAAAAATCGACTCCAAAAAAGATGATGGCTAGCGGGATAGCAATCAGAGTAGTGGTGAGCCCATCCAAAATGTGGAATAGAGTTCGACCGAGAAACAACGGCGCCCGAGGCGCAGGACTTCCGATCAGGTAAGGGAGCGTCCCGAATTGGCGTTCGGCGCCGATCGTCATCGAAACTCCACTGACCCCATTTACCGATGGCAAGAGCAGCAGATTGCCAATAACGATATAAAGCGAGTCCTGCATACCGGCGAAGCGACCCATATATAAGAAAAGCAATAGCTGGAAGAAAGGGAAGATGACCTTAGCCGATACGTACGGACCAGGGCTCTGCCATGCGAAAAGCGCTCGATATGAATACCAGGCTTCGATCCCATACAGGCGCAGGTAAGATTTTAGCTTGTGGATCATACCGCCGCCATTCCACCAATCGTGCGGATGCGGTCGTGGACCAAATTGGTCAGCCAGCAAGAGGCGACCCAGAATAAGCAGGCCAAACTCAAGGCGGCAATCCAACTGATCGTTAGTTCCCGAAATGGGATCGCGGTAGCCAGTGAGCTGTTAAGCGCTCTTACTGCCCACCTCAGAGGAAGCCCATAGGAAAGGACCTGTAACCAGGCCGGTAGAACCCCCACCGGAAACATGAATCCACAGATGACCGCTATCGGAAGTTCGATATAATTCACCGCCGTTCCGGATAATCGTGACCACGCGTGAAAATTAGCCAAGAATAAGCCGACGGTCCAGAAAGAAAACAATAGAACTACGATCGAGCCGAGGATCCAGGGTACGTTTGCAAATGGGATCGAATAATGGAACCAGACCTCCGCGACCAAAAAGGAGGCCATCAAACTTAGGAACCCCGTCAGAACGTTAGCCATCGTACGGATGGCCAGGATGGCGCTCAATGAAGTTGGACTCCCAACGATCAGCTCAAGCGTCCCTTCGCGCCGGTCGCGGGTGATATCGAAGAACGAGGTGAAGAGCAGGCTACTCCACAAGCCCATGACGCCACCGCCAATGATCGTATAAACAAGATCAGGAGCAGACCGTCCTGCGATCCTGGCCAGGACGAAACCGACCGTACTGAAGACGGCTGGTTGGATGAGCAGCAGTAATAACGACCACCAGGAGAGCGCTCGCAGACGAAATTGAACACTCATCTGGAAGAAAACCAGACGCAACCACCTAATTGCCATTGGTCTGCTCTTGGATGATACTGACGTAAACATCTTCCAAAGAAGGGCTATGAATCTCAAGCCCTTGAATCGCCTGACGTGCCAGGTAGGGTGCGAGCACTTCCATCACGCAGCCCGGCTCGTAAGTACGGATGGAGATGGATGGCGGCTCCCGATTACTCATGACCTTGAACTCTGCCCGGCCGCCTAGACCCATTAGCTGGTCGATCAAGCCTGACCTACCCTCTCGGATGATCACATCGATGACTGTCTCGCCCGAGACCTGGCGTTTCAGCCCTAAGGGTGTATCCAGGGCCACCAAATGGCCGCGGTTGATGATCGCGATGCGGTCACATAATTCTTCTGCCTCATAGAGATAATGAGTGGTAAGCAAGACCGTCTTACCGAGCCCGACCAGATCTTTCACGATCCGGCGCAGCTCGCGAGAACCGACCGGATCGATACCAACGGTAGGTTCGTCCAGGAAAAGTAGATCCGGATCGGGAAGCATAACGCGAGCGAGATGCAAGCGTTGTTGCATGCCACTTGAATAGGTCTCTACCCGTTCTTGCTCTCGTCCAGCCAGACCAACCAGCTCGAGCAACTCCGGTACCCTCCGGTGGGTTAGTTTTGGGTCGAGGCCATACAACTCAGCAAAATAGCGCAAGTTGTCTTGGGCGCTCAAGCGCGTATATAGGCCGCGTCCTCCACCGAAGGTAAACCCGATGCATGGGCGGATACCCTGCGTATCGTGGACGACATCCATTCCCAGGATGCGGGCGGCGCCGCCTGTCGGAAGCAGCAGCGTGGTGAGCATCTTCACCGTTGTTGTTTTCCCTGCGCCATTGGGACCTAAGATACCAAATAATTCCCCTTTTTCGACCGAGAAAGAGATATCATCCACCGCGATCGTCTCTTTCTTGCTACGGCGCCAGAATCCGATCGTGGTTGAATAGATTTTGCGAAGATGGTCAGCTTCGATAGCGGGTGGCATTTTAGAATCCGGAAGTCATAATCAATCTTGTAAGTACTTCTTCTGCCATTCGTATAGCTTGTTTAAGGCTTCTAGCGGGGAGAGGGTGTTGATGTCGAGAGTTTTCAGCTCATCGACCAGAGGGTTGGTCTCGGGGAAAAGGGCGAGCTGCTGGGCAGCCGTGACATCCAGCTTGGCGGCATGTCCAGAGGTAGCTTCTAACTGCTTTAAAATCTCGCCTGCGCGCTGGATTACCGCATGGGGAATCCCGGCCAACTGAGCCACATGGATTCCATAGGAACGGTCGGCGCCACCGGGGACAATTTTGTGGAGAAAAACCACCTGGTTATCGGCCTCGCTGACCGCTACATTGTAATTGCGGACACCCGGGAGCAGGGAGGCTAACTGAGTGAGCTCGTGGTAATGTGTGGCAAATAATGTTCGAGCGCGCAAACGAGGGTGATTGTGAATGTATTCTACCATGGCCCAGGCAATAGACAACCCATCATAGGTGCTGGTCCCGCGGCCAATCTCATCTAGAATCAACAATGAGCGGGGAGTGGCATGGTTGAGAATCTGAGCGGTCTCGATCATTTCAACAAAAAAGGTGGATCGGCCCGCGTGGATCTCGTCTTGGGCGCCGATACGGGTGAAGATGCGGTCGACCAGGCCGATCCTGGCTGACTCTGCGGGAACGAAGCTGCCCATCTGTGCCATCAATACTATTAACGCCACCTGGCGCAAAAAAGTACTTTTTCCACTCATGTTCGGTCCGGTAATAAGGCGCACCACCTCACCGGGTTCGAAAACGGCGTCATTGGGGACGAAGCGATCTGCAGTTAAGGTCTGCTCGACCACCGCATGTCTACCGGCGCGGATGTCCAATCTCTCTCCTGCAATGATCTCGGGGCGGACGTAATTTCCCAACACCGCTGTCTCAGCCAGACAGGCCAGTACATCTAGCTCTGCCAGCGCTTGAGCTGTTTCTAAAAACAAGCGAGCTGAGCCGGCTAACCGGGCACAAACCTCTTTGAAAAGCCGTAGCTCGATCTCGTGGATGCGTTCCTCGGCATTGAGCACCAGGGCTTCGTATTCTTTCATTTCAGGGGTAATATAGCGCTCTGCATTGACCAAAGTCTGTTTGCGAATATATTCCGCAGGCGCCATGGCGGTGTTAGAGTGGGTGATCTCGATATAGTAACCGAAGACCTTGTTGTAGCCAACCTTGAGAGTTTTGATGCCGGTACGTTCCCGTTCAACTCCTTCCAGTGCAGCGATCCAATCGCGGGCATGGCGTGAGGCTTCGACCACGCTATCCAGCTCAACGGAAAAACCAGGCTGGATGATTCCCGTGTTGGATAAAGTAGCGGGTGCATCCTCCTGGATGGCATTTTCCACCAGATGCAACTCTTCTGCCAACAGATGTAGGTGTTCCACCTGACCATCCAAAGCGGGTGTTGCCGGTGTAAACAAGAGTTGTAACCCAGGTAGGCACCGCAAGGTTGTGCGAATGGCGATCAGATCACGGGGATTGGCATTTCCAGAAATGACCCGGTTGATCAACCGTTCCAGGTCAGAAAGGGAGCGGAGCCCTGCCCGTAATTCCTTGCGCAGCATCCCATTTTGATGGAAGGCTTCAACTCCATCCAGTCGTTTCTCAATAGGTGAAATCTCCAATAATGGCTTGGACACCCATTGGCGCACTAGGCGCTTACCCATCGGGGTGATGGCATGGTCAACCACCCCTAATAGGGATCCATAAACTTCTCCGCCACGTAGTGTTTCCGTCAACTCAAGGTTGCGGCGAGTAGCGGCGTCGAGCGCCATGAACTCTCCCTGATTGTAGGTCTTCATTCGGTCGAGCAGCCGAAGGACCGAAGGCTGAGTCTCTCGCAAGTATTGAATGATCGCGCCAGCCGCGCGTATCGCTAATGGAAGACCTTTTAAACCAAATCCATCCAACGAAGCGACGGTGAAATGAGAAAGAAGAACTTCTTGACAGCGCCCAGGCTCGAATCGCCAGGCAGGCCAGGCAGTGCGTTGACCGGGAAGTGCTTCAGACAATGTCAGTGTATCTGGTTGCAGTACCTCAGCGGGTTGTAAACGCACCAGTTCGGCGCGCACCAGATTAGGTAGATCCGCTCCGGAAAGTTCCGTCGCTGCAAATTCGCCGGTTGTGATATCCGCGTAAGCCACCCCACAACGGTCATCTTGAACGACGATACAGGCCAGGTAATTATTCATGTTGCTGTGCAGCAATCCCGGTTCGATGAGTGTTCCGGGGGTTACTACTCGAACCACTGCTCGCGAAAATAACCCCTTTACCGGTTGTTCGCCCACCTGTTCACAAATTGCGACATGGTAGCCCCGTTCGATCAGGCGGGCCAGATAGTTCTCCACGGCGTGATAAGGAATCCCAGCCATCGGCACCCGGGCGCCTTTCGCAACATTGCGTCCAGTAAGGACGATATCCAACTCCCGTGAGGTAATTTCAGCATCCTGGTCAAAAGTTTCGTAAAAATCGCCCAGGCGGAAGAATAGGATGGCATCCGGGTATTGGCGTTTAATCTCAAGGTACTGCTGGCGGATAGGGGTAACGTCATCAAGCATACAGACATTCTAAATTCAGCTTGAAAAAAGGGCAAGGGTTGAATAACTTCCTTGACAAATCGTAGAACTTGCTCATTTTTTGTTGCATATTCTTTATAGGGGGCATATAATTCAATCACGATATTCATTCCAGGAAGGAGGAATCAATGGCTGGTGTAACGTACGATCACGTTTGGAAAAAGTTCGGCGACTTTACAGCACTGAATGACTTGAACATCAAGGTGGAGGATAAGGAATTTCTGGTGCTAGTCGGCCCTTCTGGCTGCGGCAAGACTACTGCTTTACGCTGCCTTGCCGGTTTGGAAGAGGTCACTGATGGTCGCGTGCTGATCGGGGAAAAGGTGGTCAATGATGTCGCTCCCAAAGACCGTGACATCGCTATGGTGTTCCAGTCTTATGCTCTCTATCCGCATATGACTGTGTACGATAACATGGCATTTGGCCTGAAGCTGCGCAAAGTACCAAAAGGAGACATCCGGCGGCGGGTAGAAGAAGCCGCGGGGATCCTGGGAATCGAACAGCTCCTCAAACGCAAACCACGCGAACTATCCGGTGGACAGCGCCAGCGTGTTGCTGTGGGTCGCGCAATCGTTCGCGAACCCAAGGTGTTCCTATTCGATGAACCCTTATCGAACCTGGATGCCAAGCTGCGGGTTCAGACTCGCGCAGAGATCAGCAAGCTGCATCAGCGCTTGCAAACCACGTTCATCTACGTGACCCATGATCAAACAGAAGCCATGACGATGGCGACCCGCATCGCAGTTATGAACAAAGGCATCCTCCAGCAATTGGATACCCCGCAGCAGATGTATGATCATCCGAACAATCTGTTTGTAGCAGGTTTCATTGGTTCTCCGGCCATGAACTTCTTCCCGGCACATCTACGCAAAGATGGCAATAACCTGTGCGTAGACCTCGATAACCAGACGATTAAGATACCGGATACACTTGCGCCTACCTACATGCCTTATGCCGGTAGAGAAGTGATCTTTGGTATTCGACCGGAGGATGTTCACAACCCGGCGTTTGTCCCGTCTGGCATCCATTCCGAACTGATCGAAGCCAAAGTCGACGTTACCGAGTTGATGGGAAATGAAATCTATCTCTACCTCGTCACCGGTAAGAATAGTTTCGTGGCACGCGTCGATCCTCGGACGCGCTTTGGTATGGGCGACAAGGTTCAATTGGCCTTGAATATGGATAATTTCCATATCTTTGACCCAGCCAGCGATCCAGACAACCCGGTCGCAGTAAGGTAATTGTAACAACAATCAAAAAAAGGACTCCTGAGCAGGAGTCCTTTTTTCATATAATTGACTTTCGACATAGGTTTTACTTCCGAATGGTAACTTGAGTGAAGCGAATGGTCTCTCTGGTAGAAGTAGAGATCCTCTGCAACTCAAGATAATGTGTGAAAAGACAAGAACAAACCCTAGATTTGGAATAACGAAAAGCGGTAGAAAGTGTTGATGCTAATGATATAATCGCACAATTATGCTGGAGGTGAAATTCATGGAGTATTACCGCGGCAAGCATTGCCTTATTACCGGTGGATCGAGTGGGATTGGTTTCGCACTCGCGAAAAAGATGGCCAGAGCTGGTGCAAACGTGTGGATTCTGGCTCGTGACGCGGATAAACTGGATGATGCCATAAAGAGCATCCGTGCTGCAGCGGAGGGTCTCAATCAGAGATTTGGGACACTACAGGCTGATATCCAAAACGAGCAACAGGTTTACGATGTCATCAGCGCTCATATCTCGGCCGAGGGTGCTCCAGATGTCCTTGTCAACTCCGCGGGTGTGGCTCGCCCAGGTTATTTCGGTGAGATCCCCATCGAACAATACCGGTGGATGATGGATATTAATTTCTTCGGAACCGTGCAAGTAACAAAAGCAGTCGCGCCCGCGATGGCGAACCGGGGTTCGGGAATGATCGTGAATATCGATTCGGTAGCCGGCTTCGCGGCTTTGCTGGCTGATTCAGCCTACAGCGCCTCAAAGTTTGCGCTCAGGGGATTTTCTGATTCAATTCGAGTGGAACTTAAATCCAAAGGTGTCCGGGTTGTCATCGTTTATCCGGCGGATACGGATACGCCCCAACTGGCTTATGAGAACCAGTTCAAACCCAAAGAACTCGAAGAGCTATCAAAGACTGCAGCCGTCCTCAGTGCAGAAGAAGTAGCAGAAGCCATTATGAAAGGTGTGGCACGAGGTCGCAGCGTGATTACTCCCGGTTCAGATGCCACCATGTTGTTCTGGCTCGTCAACCATGTTGGAAATCTGCTCTATCCAATCATGGATTATCTGGTCGGTCGGGCAAGGAAATCTGTTGCAAAGCACCAAGAGGAAGAAGGGATCAAACTCACCCATTAATGGAGCATGCGGACGGCAGATCCGGATTCCCTGGCTTTTCTTGTCTTATCGATTTCTGACTGTATACAGCCAGGCTCAATAAAATCAGAGAAATCCACACCAGGTCTGCCACTACTAAATGAACCATCTGCAACCAGATAGGCGCCAACAACGTAATGTTGAGGACCCCAAGGGTAAGTTGTACAACGAACAAACAGAGAAATAACGTGGCAAAACGCTTCACGAAAAACTCTGCGCGATAACTCACCCAGAGGGCGGTGACAATCAGGTAGATCCCGAGGCTTACAGCAATCAAGGGGTGATAAATGCGCAATCGCACCAGTAAGTTCGCAGTCGGTAAAAAATCCTGTTGAATACCTGCCGATATTGACCCGGAAGGGAAGAGCGTGTCGCCGAGCGCAGTGATTGCACCGCTGGCGCTAAGCAGCAAAACGCCTGACAGAGCAATCCCCAGGAGGACCTTCTCCGCACTTCCTGCGTATAAGCCAGGACTTCTACCGCCTGAAGCCAACCATGCGGTGAGGGTGAGAGCAGCAAGCAGGAGTTGTGTATTGACCAGGTGAGCTGCGACGGAGATCGCTCTTGCCAAGGAAGCGTTTTGGTCGACTAATTGGAATAGGACCAATCCGGCTCCAAGTAAGGCTTCACTCAGGGTGAATCCCAAAACCAGGCTGACACTTAGGCGCAATGGATCGGTGCGTGAATGCCTGCGCCAGCTCCAGATGAACAGGACTACAGAGCCGATGAGAGTGATTCCGCTCGTCAACCGGTGGGTAAATTCGATTAGAGTGGCCAAATGAGCCGTTTGCGGGATAATTAAACCATTACATAACGGCCAGTGGGCTCCGCATCCTGCGCCGGATACACTCGCACGAACGTAAGACCCCCATAGGATGACCAGGATGTTATAAGCTAATAAACCCCAGCAAAACCAGGTAAACCGGTTTAGCTTCATTTTCACTGCTATCCCCCCGGAACTTGGAGTTTCTGCCACTCTTCTCGTAAAATTCCCATATAGAGCACATCCCAGTAGCGCCCATCGCGTTTCAAGCCTTCTCGTATACGACCTTCATGGACGAAACCAGCTTTTTCGTATGAGCGAATACCAGGTAGGTTATATTCAAAAACGTCCAGGCTTATCCTGAAAAGGTTTACCTCCGTGAAAGCGAAGCGCAACGCCTCTCGCATGGCATCGGTGCCGTACCCTTTACCGCGGAAATCGCGTTCACCGATCCCAATCGACACCCAGGCAGCGCCGTGCGGCCAAAAGATCCCTTCGATTGCGATAAATCCAATGAGCTGGTCACCCTCCAGGGTATGGATAGCAAAAGGGTAGGAGTCATTCCGGGTCTCTTCCTTTTCCATCTCGATCCTTAACTGACCGGCAGTCCGGGGATGAAGGGGTTCATGGGCGAGTAAACGGTTGTATTGCGAATCGTGCGACCATAACGACCAGGCTTCAGCGTCGGTTTCAGGATCAATAGCTACCAGGCGAATGGATTCACCTTGTAGCAGAGGGCGCGGATTCACGAAGCCACCTTCTGTTTTCCCTCGAGCTCCAACCAATCGGCTTGAAGAATCCCCATCATGAGAACGTCAAAGCGCCGATCGAAGCGGTTAATTGCCTGTCGAGATCGGGCTTCGAGTCGAAATCCTTGAGATTCGAGCAAGTGCTGGGCAGTCATGTTGTATTCCACCACCCAACAATTCACCCGGTGCAAATTGAGTTCATTGAAGGCGAAATTCAAGATCAACTTCAACGTCTCTCTTCCATAACCCTTACCCCGCTCCTGTGGATCTCCAATACCCAAAGATAACCAGGCAGAAACGCGGGAATAATCGATCCAAGATAATGCAACAATTCCCACAAGGCGGTTGTCTTCGCGAATACGAACAGCGAAACGGAAAGTTTGAGAATCGGGTTTGTCTTCCGATAGGTACTTCTTTTTTATCTGACCGGGAGATAGTGGGCGAACCGGTTCTTGATCCAGGAGCTGCAGGTAATTTGGATCATGGGTCCAACGTGCAAGGGTTACGGCGTCAATTTCAAGATTGATCGCCGAAAGAGTTACCTTTTCCCCATCGAACACAGATTGGATCATTGAAAGGATCTTATCATGTGAAAGAAATGGCTGTCAAGCTTTGTGGACATTAGGCCTAACTGGTCAGCCAGGGTAGCACATCATCTTCACGAATGATATTTCCGACGCCTCCCAAGGCCAGCGTCGACAACCCACCTACGACGTTGCCCCAACGTAAACAATCCTGCAAGGCTAAGTTGTTGAGCCAGGCACGAATAAATCCGGCATTGAAGCAGTCTCCTGCTCCCGTTGTATCCACGGGTTCGATGGGGATGGCGGGATCGTAAAGTGTCTCAGAAGATGTGCACGCATAAGCACCTCCACTGCCATCCTTAACTACCACCAGCGGACAAAGCGTTGTAAGGATTTTTATTCCCGCTTGTAAATTGGATTCGCCGGTTAAACGGAGCACTTCACCGGAATTTGGCATGAATATGTCAGTGGACGCGATGGCTTTGCGGATACTCGGGTCGGATAGGGAAGCTTCATCTTCACAATTCCCATCCATCACCAACATCATTTTCTTTGTACGGATCAGAGGCATGCCGGCGGCGAGTACGGAACCATGGTACAGGCCGGACACATACACTATGCGAGCCGAGTTGGTCATCAGCGCTTTCAACGCAGCCGGGACAGCGGGATTCGGTTCATAATACGCGATGAAAGCGCGTTCGTGTGGGTAAGAAAGAGCGACGGTGACACGCCGAATCGGTTGATTATGGTGGACAAATAGTGAACAATCAATGCCTTCAGCGTGAGCGCAATTCAGGATGTACTGGCTGTATTCATCGCTGCCAAAATCCCCCGCCCAGCCAGTCCTTACACCCAATCGATGCAGGGCAATGGCGGGGTTGTAGGCACCGCCGGGAACTCGATCGAAATTCTTCGCGACGATCTCGATTCCAAGCTCGGGGAATCTCGGTAAGCCTGCGAAAATCAAGTCGAGACAGTAATCACCGACTACGATGACATCGAAGGAGCTACCCATCAGTCGATTTCTCAAATGATAGACAACAAATCTGGTCAGCGTAACTTCGGGAAGAGGGTTCCATGCTGGAAAATGTAATCATCAAGGATCAAGCGAGCTAAGTTCTCGTCTGCGATTAATGGATGACTAACGAGGGCTTTTAATGCGGAATCATAAGAACCTTCACTTGCAGCTTGAATCGTCAAGCGTTCGAACTCTTTTACACGTTTCATCAACGCGAGGGAGGGGGCAGGAATATCGCCTACAGGCATGCGTTGTACAAAATTCCTCCCTACAAGTGCAGGTATTTCGACAACATCCTGAGGATCCATCCCGGTGATGGCTCCCCGATTGACTACATTGAGCACCAGAGTACGGGGGGTGGCGCCAAGAAGACCTTCGATCACATCCAACGCTACACCGGTATAACCGCCGGACTGTAAAGCTTCAGTGAGGAGAGAGCCTGTCTCGGGCAGAAAGGGCTTTCCAGTGGTTTCTGTGGTTGGGTACGTTTCACCTCGTTCTGCCAGATAAGTCTGGTAGCGTTCGAGCATTGCAGGGCGATCACCTTTTCGATGGAAGCGTAATAAATCCGAGAATAAATTGTTGTTCATGGACAGAAGCTGTTGCCCGCGGGTACGACCAGCCCGTTGAAGGTTATGGACAGCCTGTTGCGTGCTGTAATAATAAAACAAATACTCATTCGGTAGCATACCGACCCGTGAAATTTGGTCGAACGTGAAGGGCAGCTCGATGGGCAGCTCTCTTTGCTTCATCTGTTTGATGAATTCAGGTAAATAATTACGGTTTTGGTAAACAATGCTGCGAGTCCACCCCAGGTGGTTAAGGCCAAAGTAGTCGAGATATACATCGAAACGGGTGGTCCCTAATAGTATGGCCACAATGCGCAGAATCGCCGCGGGAGCATCGCAAACACCTACGGTACGTTCCCAACCCGCCGTCCGAATAGCGGCTTCGGCAATTAGGCCGGCCGGATTCGCGAAGTTGATGAGCCAGGCTTGCGGGCAAAGCTCACGCATCATAGAAAGGTAGCGCAAGACGACGGGGATAGTGCGCATAGCCAGCGCAAAACCACCGGGCCCAGTTGTTTCTTGACCGAGAACTCCATAGCTTAGGGGAACCCGTTCGTCAACTACCCTGGCTTCCATCCCGCCCACTCGAAAGGTAGTCAGGACGAAATCAGCGCCTGCTAACGCGATGCGCGGGTCAGTCGTCCGGGTAATTTTGAACTTTAACGTGCCGGATTCTTCTAAAGGAGCGGATAGCACACCGGTCAGTTCTAACCGCTGACTATCAATATCCATTAAAGCAAGCTCGCTAAGCTCGATTGTCTCCTGACGCTGAGCAATAGCCTGGATGATGAGCGGCATACGCACACCGGCTGCACCGATAATTGCGATCTTCACACGACCTCCTACGGGGTGGTCTGATAGACCACCGAGAAACCCTGGCATCGAACAACTACTATATTCTGGTCATCATACTTTCCCCACGGGGGCTGGCTGAATCGTCTGTTGACCTGATATTCCAGCTTGATGAGCCATTTCGAGATCGGCGCGAATTCGAAGTTGTTCGCGCAACGAACGGACATCCTGTGGAATGAAATAAATCGCACCAAGGAAGAACAGAAAACACAACACCCAACCCCCGATACAGATGATCAGGATAGCACTTTTCAATGAGGACGCCACAGCAATTGCACCAGCCAGGGTTGGAGCCACGGCTGACCCAAACTGCTCTATGAAGCTTTGTATGGCGTTTGCTGTGCTGCGTACTTCCGGTAAGGTGATGTCATAAACGGTAGACAGCACATTTGGTGAGGCAAACGGGATAAAAATGGCGGTTACCGACAACATGATGATGAACATGGTTTTTTGTGCGATAGGTATGTTTAGCGTAATGTACAGAAGGATAGCGCCGACAATCACACCGGTACAACTCACAATCAACCGGCCTCTAGGTGTACGGCGGAAGAGCGCATCTCCAATGATTCCAGCAAGTGGATAACCGGCAGCTAACACAATCACTGCAATCACCATCGTCACCAAAATCTCATTCGAGTTGTAATTGCGTTCTTTTTCCAGGTAGCGAAAAAACCAAAAGGTGATTACTTGCCAGGGGAATACCCCGAAGAAGCCTTGAATAAACAAAAGGATTAATGTCCGTTTCTTGAAAAGATTCCTAGCTGCTTGCCAGTTGAATTCATACTTACCAATCTGTTGCAACTCGGCGAGTTCTGGTTCGGAGCCTCCTCGTGGAGTTTCGCGAACTCCAAAGAAAATTACGGCAGCCATGACCACGCCTAATGAACCAGTGATGATGAAGACATTCCGCCAACCGATCGCACCACCTAACACTAGTGCAAGGACCATGCCGACCAGATACCCAACCGGGGCCGATATTTGTAACAAACCATATACTTTCCCGCGCATCTTTGGATCAAAATAATCAGAAACCAAACTATAAAGCCCCGGATAACTAGAATTATCAATTCCAGTGGAAGCCCGGGCAACCATAAACAGAGGGAAAGTCGGAGCAATGGCTCCGAACCAGGTAGTAGATCCCCAGATTAAGGAAGCCAATGCCAATAGTTTTGTCCTGGCAAACCGATCCGAGAAATAGCCCCACAGAGGATAGAAAATTGCTCCCACCAGCAGAGCGCCAGATGTAATGAGCCCCATCTGCATTTCATTTATTTTGAAGGTGTCCATAATTGGAGAAGTTAATGGACCGATGAGCAATTGATCGGCCTGGTGTAACAACATAAACAAAAAGAAAACAGCGACAACGAACCAGCGGTATCGGGATGCCGATCTCATACTTTTCTCCTGATGTGATTGCAATTTCTGAAATGCGGATCATCCGAGTATATACCCAAAAAGGATTTAATAGTTAATGGTTTGGAATCGGTAAATGGCATCCTCTTGGCCTCCGCATTAACCATTCTGGATTTCTCTCTTGTCGAAGCTGGAAATATGGATTAAAACAATGGTATTCCTGAGAGGTAGTATTGATCCCCCAAAGGTTCCCCGCCCTTACATCCCGCAATTTCCAATTGTTCCTGGCTGGACAGTTTGTTTCCCTGATCGGGTCATGGATGCAAACTACGGTGCAACCTTATTTGGCTTATCGGTTGACCGGTGAACCGATCTACCTGGGTTTGATTGGTTTTGCCTCTACCATCCCGGCCTTGTTGCTCATGCTTCCAGCCGGTGTATATGTAGAACGTCTGGATAAACGCAAGGTAGTGATCGCCATGCAAGCGATCTTGATGGTGCAGGCTTTCATGCTCGCTTACCTTGCCTTAACCGGAGTGATTACGATCTGGCATATAATCTTGTTAGCGTTGATCGCCGGTACTGCCAGCTCGGTGGAACTCACCGCCCGTCAGGCTATGTTTATCGAGCTCGTCGATAACCGCGAGGCCTTGCCAAACGCGATTGCCCTCAACTCAACTATTTTCAATACGGCCAGGATCATTGGCCCTACCTTGACGGCGCCTTTCCTGGTCATATTTCAAAAACAGGGCGAAGGATGGGCATTTTTTGCTAATGGGATCAGCTTTTTGTTCGTGATCGTAGGATTGTTTTTAATAACCACGCGCTCAGAGATTAAAACACGGAAAACGAATGGTTCCATCCTCCAGGATTTTAAGGAAGGTCAACGGTTCATCCGCAGATCGAGTACAATCATCTTGCTCATCATGCTAGTGTCGATTATGGCCTTCTTTGGATTCCCCTTCACCCAACAAATTCCTGTGTTTGCCAGCAAAGTCCTCATGACTGCCAATGATTCCGGCACATCGATGGCCACGCGCAATTCTTTGCTGGTTACTGCTCAAGGTGTAGGGGCGTTCATCGCAGCAATCACCCTGGCGTTATTTAGCAACATTCGCCGGAAGGGACGACTACTTGCGATCGGGCAAATTGTGTTTGCGACCTCGTTGATCGGCCTGGCGCTATCGCGCACGGTATTTCTGGCAATGTCTTTCATGGCGCTGGCTGGCTGGGGTACTGTTACCCAACTTGCATTGACCAATACTTTAATCCAGTTATCTTCTCCGGATGATCTACGCGGTCGCATCATCAGCACCTATTTCTGGGCTCAGCAGGGAGTGGCGCCTTTTGGTAGCTTGCTGATCGGTGGGTTGGCCCAGGGATTTGGAGCTCCTGTTTCGGTGGCGGTCGGCGGAATTATCTGCCTGACTGCAACTGTGATCATTCATACCGTTCGCCCTACCTTAAGGCGCATGGGGGGAAACATAGAATGAACAGCCCTGATCAGAGTCTTGAAGCAATTCTGAGTGGATGGCGAGCAGATCCGGAAATCGGTGGGAATATTGCCGCTTGGCGCAACATATCGGCCCGACCAGCCCGCTTTGGAGAGCTTCCTAATGACCTGAATCCGGCGCTTAGGATCGCCTTGCAGGGACGTGGAGTGCGTTCCTTATATATCCATCAAATCGAAACCTGGG
>JAQTMA010000059.1:0-11517 GCA_028714615.1 Anaerolineaceae bacterium
TGTCATCCGTTTTTCATTTCGGCTTTCAATCCTTCGATAGCCTCGACCGGGGTAGGATCGACGCCATACGACATGGCCAGGTAATAGGCAGTGTAATCACCCATGTGCAAGGTCGTCCACATTTGCCCTAAAGGAGCTCCCCCGTGTGCATCGACAAAATCGGTGTTCAAACCCGCCTGCATAAACCCTTTGCGTGTCAGGTCCAGGCGGAGTGCATTGCGGGGGTGATCGGAAGTAGCGCGCAAGAAGATCATGATCATTTGGTCGAGGGCTTTTTCGGGGTGGAGCAACCCTGCCATAGTGTTGTGGTCTGCTTCAGGGAGGTACTCGAACTGCGCCCAAGATTTCGCCACTTCGCTGATTTGGCCTTTCCAGCGCCGCGCGACGGGAGCCAGGAAATCAGCCGCGAAGACTGCCACGATCCGCCCGTGGAGTTGGCCGGCCAGTCGTTTGGCGAGGTTTTGCTTGACCGGCACATTCGTCCGCAAGTTCTCCTGCTGGGTCATCATCGCCGCCACAGCTTGATTCACATCGAGGGTGGGATCAGGGACGAAGCCCATGCGCGAGAGTGCAGCCAGTTGCAGTCCAAAGGAGAACCCCACTGCCGCGCGCGGGGTACCCGCGTGGTCGAACTTCCACACCGGCACTCCAGCCTGGCGAGCCTCTGCTTCCAAGGCCCCTCCGGTCGTAATTGCCAGGACGCGACAGCCCCTGGTCAGTGCACGTTGAAATGAAGAGAGCGTCTCCTCAGTATTGCCTGAATGCGAAGAAGCAATCATCAAAGTTTCCGGTCCTTGCGCCCAATTGGGTAAATCGTAATCGCGGTGAACGATCACTGGGAGGTTGCATGAAGGCAACACGTAGGTGGCAACCAGGTCCGCCCCGATCGCCGACCCGCCCATCCCCGAAATGATCACTTGCTTCACACCGGTTGGGTCCGGCGCTTCGAACTGCTGGCCGAGTTGCCAGGCCGAGGCCAGTTGGTCAGGCAGGCGCTCGATTTCGCCAATCATATCTTGCGTATCCACGGATGCGAATGCTGAAAAATCGTCCAGATCTAATATTATCTGCGGTCCCATATTAGTTTCCCCATCTGCATAGGTTTAGATGTTTGGATGCAAACCTCGAGTTGTTTTGCTAGATTCTACTATAGATGATGATTACTGACTCGGATATCCTTCCTTGGGACGAGAATCCCGCCGGTCGACTATCTTTTGATATATTTCGCGGCGAGGCCAGCCCGATTCATCCGCCAGGCGTTGCGTTAGTCCCTTGGATGATTCGCCCGACTGGATGCCGGATTCCAGGGCGGATAGTAAGCGTTCCTCACTCCAAGGTTCATCCGGAATCAGGTTTCCTCCAACGATCAGGGTAAATTCGCCGCGTGGCTCAACTCTCCGGAAATGCTCCAGCACCGCGCTCAAGTTTCCCCGGATGAACTCTTCGTGGAGCTTGGTGAGTTCTCGCGCCGCTGCTACCGGGCGGTCACCGAGCTCTTGCAGCAGGTCAGACAGCCCATCCAACAAGCGGTGAGGAGTTTCTAGAAATACTACCGTGTAGGGGAGAGCGGCTATTGATCGTAGAAGCGCCCGCCGCTCGCTCGAGCGCCTCGGCAGGTAGCCGAGAAATAAGAATTCATCCGTAGGCAGCCCGGAAGCAACCAGCGCCGCCACGGGTGCACAAGGCCCCGGAATAGGCGAGACAGCATGCCCGGCTGCCAGGGCAGCCTGCACCAGCTCATACCCGGGGTCGTTGAGTGCTGGCGTCCCTGCATCCGAAACCAGGGCAACGGGACCGCGCTGCAGCGCGTCCAGAACCGGCGCGAGTCGGGCGATCTTATTGTGTTCGTGGTAGCTTGTGAGGGGAGTGTGGATGTCATAAGCGGAGAGTAACTTGCGAGTATGGCGCGTGTCCTCCGCGGCAATTAATCCCACCTGGCTCAACACCCTGAGAGCCCGTGCGCTAATATCCTCGAGGTTGCCGATTGGCGTTGCGACCAGGTAGAGCGTGCTCATGCAGCTTTCAAGGGATAGACCAGGTCAGAATTTCAAGGGTCAGGGTTCCGGCTGAGGCGTTCAAGAACACCAGGCGAGCTGATCCGGGCAACCCCTGGTTCGTGGAATAACAAATGTACGTCCCGGTAGCCAGGCTATTCAGCCCAATGGCATCTTCTTTAAGGGACGCCGACCGGCAATCCTCAATGACCGGTTGAGCTAGTCCGAATACCCCCAGGCGTGCCTTATTTTGGGGGATAAGCTCAAAGGCATTCCCCCCGGGTTGCCGAAATACCACATCATCTGCCGCGCCGTTGTTCACCTGGTTAGTATCGAGGTCCAGCCCTTCATCCACCCGCAGGTTGGCCAACCCGCTCAGATAGATCGCGGCTGTAGGCGTCATCGCATTGGTTGCGGATGGTTGAGCAACCTCAGGCTCTGCTACGATGATGCGCACCCAGAAAGGTGCGTCACCATTGGGTCCTATCCCAAATAACATGCCTGAGGAGTTCTGCAATTTCCAGTTGCTTTGGTATGTTCCGGGCAGGTCAGGAGCCTGCATATCCAGGCTGAGGTCGATGCCGTGGCCGGGCTCGACCCGGCTGGAGAGGAAAGTTTGTACTGGAGCTTTCAATTGATTGCCCGAAAACCAGACCAGGGAATATTCCCCCGTCCAGGTGCAAACACCAGTATTGAGCAGCCGCCAGGTTTTGGTAAACACCTCTCCAGGCCGCAGGATGGTTTCATCAGGAACTGTTATATCGATTGGATTGCCGGCGGCTGCGCGGTTGCAAGCTGGAGTTGGGGAAGGCGTCCATGGAGTAATAGCAACAGTTGGGGATTGAGTTGGAGGAAGGGCGGGAAAAGGAGTATCGCTTGGAAGAGGGCTAGGTAAGGGTATAGCGGAAGCGCTCATCGCTGCAGTCCGGGTCATAGCCACAGAGGGTGCCTGAACAGAGGCGAGCACATCAGAGGTGCCCTTAATCGAACCGGGGTTGGCGGCTGGATTGCATGCAACCAGGTTGGAGACGACCAGGAAAGTGATAGAAAAGGCAATAACAGGTTTCATGGCAAGGGTTAGGAATTCATTCTATTTTCATTCTACCTTAAATTTAGGGGCTTGGACAATCCAATTCACCAAAACTCATAGACGCTCTGCTTGGAGTTATGCAGGACACATACTCCTTGTCAGATTAGGGAGATTACAGTATAGTCACGCTGTGTTATTTTCACTCATCTCACCTTCAACTGAATGAATGCCTATGACGACCCTACCTTTCCAAGCCGATCTTCCTCAAGGTACTATTGAAAAAGATGCCGCCTCAGTTCCTGTCTCCTGGCTGGATCGGCCAGTGATCCGACAGTTGCCTGGCATCAAAGTTGAAACCCTGATCGTTGCTGCGATCATTCTCGTGGCAATATTCAGCCGATTTTACATCCTGGGTGACCGGGTGATGAGCCATGATGAGACCAACCATGTCGTCCCGTCCTTCGACCTTTTTCAGGGGAGAGGCTACCGTCACGACCCCGTCACGCATGGGCCTTTTCAATTCCACATCATCGCACTGACGTTCTTCTTATTGGGCGACAATGATTTTACTGCCCGAATTCCGGCAGCCATATTCAGCATCGCCACAGTGGTCTTTGCATGGTGGGGTTTCCGGCGTTACCTGGGACGTACGGGCGCTCTGGTAGCTGCTACCTTGATATTGATCTCGCCATACATGCTTTTCTACGGCCGCTATACGCGTAACGAAGCTTTCATCGGCTTACAAGGGTTGGTGCTGATCTACGCCACACTCCGCTACCTGGAAGAAGGGAAAACCCGTTATCTATTCCTATTATCCCTGGCTTTGGTGTTTCATTTCATCGTCAAAGAAACCGCCTACATCTATACAGCCCAACTGCTGCTTTTCTTAGGTTTCCTGACGGTATACAGGCTGGTCGGGCGTCCCTGGCGCAAGCCGGGTAACAAGCGCACCTTCCTTTTAGCCTTGGGAGCGGGGATTATATTCCTGGGGGCTGCCATGGCTGTGCAATCTGCTACCAAAGTGGCGCTGCCTGAGGCCACGCCGACGATAGCATCGCCGGCTGTACCGAACCAGCCCCCCCCCCCGCCTTCAACCACGCCGCTCACCCCGTTGCCGCTCATCCTCGGGGGTGTTGCCCTGGTGGATCTCTTGGCTGGAATGTATTTCCTGATCGATGGCGTTTCTCTGGCCGCCATCCGGCGCGAGCGTGCTTTTGACCTGTTATTATTAACCGGGACCCTCGTCCTACCCCTGCTGGCGCCATTCCCTATCAAGCTGGTCGGGTGGGATCCGTTGGATTACTCTAGCACCGGCATTCTGCATACAGCAATCATGCTGATTCCCATCGCCGTCATAGCAGTCCTGGTGGGAATTTGGTGGCGACCGCGGATATGGCTCACCAACGCAGCCCTGTTCTACACCGTTTTCGTGGTATTTTATACGACTTTCTTCACCAACGGCTCAGGTTTCATGACGGGTCTAATCGGCGGTCTCGGATATTGGCTGTCCCAGCAATCCGTGCATCGCGGGGAGCAACCCCTTTATTACTTTGCACTCATTCAAATCCCGATCTACGAATTTTTACCCGCCATCGGCGCCATCCTGGCGTTTATACTGGCATTACGCCATCGCAATCTCAGCGCCATCCCGGCTCAACGTCTCCCTTCAGATGCGGAATTGGATCGGACCAGTGAACCATATGACGATGGATCGCCAGACGATAGTGCTCTCAAGTCGCCTGAAGATGAGCTGGCCTTGGACCGGCTCGCCACGGAAGCGGATGTCCACGTAACTCCAGCAGCGAATTCGAACGGCGGCATCGCTGCGATTCCAGACGCCGTGCCGTTTGTTTTCCTGCTACTGTTCTGGTCGGTCACCAGCCTGATTGCTTATACGGTTGCAGGGGAAAAGATGCCCTGGTTGACTGTGCACATCACCTGGCCAATGATCCTGGCTTCGGGATGGTCAATCGGTTACCTGTTGGACACCACTCCCTGGAAGCGACTGTACGAGAAAAAAGGATTGCTGGCAGTGATCTTATTGCCTGTATTTCTGTTCAGCCTGGCGGGAACATTGGCCAGCTTGCTAGGCAGCCAGCCGCCATTCCAGGGCAATGACCTGGCTCAATTGCAGAATTCAGCAACTTTCCTGACTGCATTTATCTTGGCGATTGCCAGCGGCATAGGACTCTTATGGTGGATGCGTGGCTGGAGCGCTTTTGAGATCGGTCGTTGGGTAGGGGTGGTAGTTCTGGTGACACTGGTCGTGCTAACCGCCCGAACCGCCATCCGGGCCTCCTACATTAATTACGATAATGCCAAAGAGTACCTGGTTTATGCCCATGCTGCCAGCGGTCCGAAGCAAGTGTTGCAAGAAGTGACAGACATCTCACAGCGCACCACCGGCGGCCTGGATATCGCTGTGGCGTACGGCGGGGATGCACTCTACCCCTATTGGTGGTATTTCCGTGACTTCCCGAAAAAATACTGGTACGCAGAAAAGATCACCAGGGAATTACGCAATTATCCAATCATCATTGTCGATGACAAGAGTTACGGCAAAATCGAAGCAGTGGTAGGCCAGGCATATACCTATTACGAAGTTACACGGTTATGGTGGCCTAACCAGGATTACTTCAACCTCACCTGGGACCGCCTCAAATACGCACTGACTAATCCCCAAATGCGTTCGGCCATCTGGCAAATCTGGCTTAACCGGGACTATTCCCAGTTTGCACAGATCACCAACAATACCCATCTGACCCTAACCAACTGGGATCCGAGCAATAAGATGCGCGTTTACATCCGAAAGGATATCGTTTCTCAGATCTGGAAGTACGGGGTTGCGCCAACCAGCCCAGTCGTTGCTGCGGATCCTTATGAAAAGGGCACGACTACTCTGACAGCAGATGCGCTGATCGGTTCAGCCGGTGACCAACCCGGACAATTCAATGCACCGCGCGGCGTGGCTATCGCTCCGGATGGGAGCCTATATGTGGCCGATTCAAAGAACAACCGCATTCAACGCTTCAAACCAGATGGAACGCCCATCCAGGCCTGGGGTACATTCGCTGATGCCAGCAAGGGCGAAGCACCCGGTGGCACTTTTAATGAACCCTGGGGTGTGGCGGTTGGACCGGATGGGAGCGTGTACGTCGCGGACACCTGGAACAACCGCATTCAGAAGTTCAACGCGGACGGCAAATTTGTCAAGATGTGGGGGTATTTTGGCCAGGCAGAAAAGCCAGAAGCATTCTGGGGTCCGCGCGGCCTGGCAGTCACCTCCAAAGGACAGTTGCTCGTAACCGATACAGGCAACAAGCGGGTGGTGGTCTTCGATAGCGATGGTAACTACGTGACCCAATTCGGCGGAGCGGGAGCAGAACCGGGCGGGTTCGATGAACCGGTCGGCATTGCAATCAACTCCCAGGGGCAGGTTATTGTGGCAGATACCTGGAATCAGCGCGTGCAGGTCTTCACACCGGACGGGGCTGGTGTGAATTACACTCCAACAACCCAATGGGACGTGTCCGCCTGGTACGGGCAATCACTGGATAACAAACCTTTTCTTGCCGTGGATGCCCAAGGCAACGTATTCGTCGCCGATCCAGAAGGTTACCGGGTCATCGAATTCGATGGGCAAGGCAAATTCATTCGCACCTGGGGCGATAACACCACCGACCCGACTGGATTTGGGGTGGTTGCGGGAATCGCCGTCGATGCCTCGGGTGATCCGTGGGTGGCGGATGCAGGCAATATGCGCATCATGCACTTCCCGATGCCCAAATAATGTAAGCGCAAAACTGGGGCGGTTCGAATTCGAACCGCCCCAGTTGTTTTATGCGATGGTTTTGATATAGGTCACATCGCGACTGATAGGACGGAATCCCATGCGTTCGTAAATTCCTAACGCTCCGGTGGGGCTCTCCGTATCCACGCGTAATCCCGTGCAGACAAATCCATTGGCCTCGAAGGTGCGCATGCTGGCACACAAGAGGGCTGATCCCAAGCCGAGCTTGCGGTAAGGCCGGCGCACACCCAACGAGCCAATCCAGCCCTCCTTAATCCCGGTGCGATCGACTTCATCGGATATTACTCGGTTTAAGCATACCCCAGCGACTTCTTCTCCAGCCATTGCCAAAAAGCTGTATTCTTGCCGGAATGTAGGATTGTGCAGGACGTCCTGCCATTGCGCTTCAGTCCAATCGATGTGGCCCCAATGATCACGGAAGGATTCATCCAGGGCTTGCTTGATGGCCGGATTGATCTCTGGGCGCCAGGGAACGATTTCGTACCCCGCTGGCACAACTGGCTCCGGTATTGGCATGTCAAACATACGTCGCATCCGGAAGAATGAACGGGCCAGTTTGTACCCCAAGCGTTCGTACAGTGCAATGCGGTCCGCAAGATAATCAGGTGACAGAACCCGCAAAATGCGCTCGCGGTCGTCGTTCAACGAGTGCAACCGCGCGGCGCCTTGTTGATCCAGCCAACCCATCACCTTACTGCCCAGACCTCTCCGGCGGTAGTCTGGGTGTGTGCCACCCCATAAGAACGCTACTTGTTTCTGATCCGAGCTCAGAGTGAAAACACAGCCCAATGCGACAATCTGATCTTGGGGGTTCACACCCAGGAGGGTATCTCGGGCAAGGTCTAGCGTTTCCTCGTGAAAGTCCTGCAAGACCCCTTCCAGCGTGCCAGCAAAATTGGTCCCATCGGCGATATCCATCGCCTGGTAGAGTTCGTAGACCGCCGGAGCGTCTTCAAGCGTAGCAGGTCGCCAGGTTAATTGGCTGGAGGAGGAATCTCGGGTAGTTATTGTCTTTTCCATCGTGTCTATCTCCTATCAAGGACGTTGGATGGTATTGTACAGAATGAATATGTTTGTACAACCTTCACAAATGTTATCTTTTTGGACGATTCTCTCCAAGGTTCATACCGTTTCCTGCAGAAGCTGGAACAAGTCACTGCCCACCTGAGCAGGATCTTGGAATACGACCGTATGCATGCCGGCGTTTCGAGCGACTTCTACTCGTTCGGAAAGGGCGTCGACCAGGATGGCCTGCTCAGGCCGGACATCCATTTGGCGAGCAGCCAGGAAGTAAATATGAGGTGAAGGATGTTCACCTTTCATGGGAGCCAGGATGACCTGATGGAACGCGTCGGCCAGCTCCCAGCGCTGCAGCAAGGTATTTTGCAACTCCGCCCACGAGCGGCAGAACAACGCCGTCCGGTAATACGGGCGCATAGCTCGGATGAATGCAGCCAGGCCATCATGGGAATGACTGTTGGCATGCAGCACCCCAGCCGTGTCCCAAATGACAGCTCGTATCGTAGGTTGTTTTGGTTTCATTTTCTCACCCATTTCGATGCAGCTTTCCAGTTCGTTTTGCGTAACGTTCTGCTAATTGGAAGACCCACAGTCCGGCAGGGATCAGGACGAGACCTCCCAGTAATGCTGGCCAGATGTACTGCCAAAGTTGTGTGGTTGGAGCGCCTTCGAGGAGAGCGCGCCGGCTGCCTGCCAGCACATAAGTAGCGGGGCTGAACACCGATACCTTCTGGAGATAATCTGGCAGGACCTCCACAGGGTAGTACACACCCGAAACGAGCAGCAGCAACGCGATGAATACGTGCGTCATCTGCTCACCTCTTTCAGGGAAGAGCAGCGGCAAGACAGAGGCCATGATTCCGATCCCCACGAAGGAGAAACTCCCCGCGATCAGGATGACCGTTCCTCCCCACAGGTTGGCGTGACTGAGATTGATGTTGAACATTAACGCGGTCACACCCAGGATTACACCGGTGAAGAGCAAGCTGTAGGTCACGGAAAATGCGGTCTGGCCGGCCATGTGAGTCAGACGGCGGACAGGCGCCATGAGGGTGTATTCGATGGTACCTTCCCAGCGTTCGATATTGATCAAATTGGTCATCCAGTAGAAGATCATCGAGAGGAAGCGCCATACCAGGGTACCGATGAGCAGGTAGAGCACCAGGTAATGTGTGTCAAAGCCGAGCTTCCCGTTCCCAATCACACCCATACCCAGCCCAATGAAGCTGACGGCCAGGCTATCGGCAATCGAGTAAACCAACCAGACGATTTCCCAAGACCAGTAGCGCTTGATCAGATAGACGTTCCGTTCGACAAACGCGTAAGACGCGCGGACTTGATTGATTGCTGTCGTCATCCATTCATCTCCTCTTCCTCGGGGTCCAATTTTCGCCCGGTAAGTTCCAGAAAGACTTCTTCCATCGTGGGGGTGTGCCCGTTATTCTGCGGGACCAGCCTGCGCAGGTTGGCCGGTGTATCCAGCGCTACCAATTTGCCATGATCCATGATAGCGATGCGGTCGCACAACAACTCCGCTTCCAGCATGTCGTGGGTGGTAAGTACGATGGTGGTTCCATGCTGCTCGCGCAGCTCGCGAACGATAGCCTGCACCTCACGTTTGGAGCGCGGATCGAGCCCGGTGGTGGGTTCGTCCAACAACAGTAAACGCGGCAGGGTTAGCATGGCGCGAGCAATTGCAACCTTTTGCTGCATCCCACGCGACATCTCCTCCATGGGTTGGTAGATCGAGCGCTTTTCCAATCCCAGGCGGGTGAGTATTTCGATCACCTTCTGGCGGATCTGGCTGCCGGTCATACCATACAGCCGTGCTCCGAAGAGCAGGTTCTCCATCGGGCTGAGCTTCTTCACAAAACTGGCTTCCACGGATACCCGGTTGATAATGCGTTGCACCTGTAAGGGTTGGCGCACCACATCGTAGTCAAATACGCGGATGCTGCCTTCATCTGGAAGCAACAGGGTGGAGATCAGGCGGATGAGGGTGGATTTGCCGCCGCCATTCGGCCCCAATACTCCGAAGGTTTCACCCTGGTGGACGCTCAGTGAAACGTGGTCCACGGCGACGATAGCCGGCTTGCGACGATCTATCCCTTTCTCCGGGTTGTGGCCGTTGGACCCATTGGTGTTCTGCCCATTTGAATTGATGTGAAACAAACGCTTCCACACCGGTCTGCTGGGCTTGCCAAATTTCTTATATGCGTTCGTAATTACAATTGCGTCGTTCATCGATACCTCCTGTCTGGTTCATCCGTTTCCGTTGGGTCTCCAGTGAGAAACCAGGCCAGTATTCCTCCAATCAAGTCAGGACCAATAAAAAGCAAAAAGGTCGCGGGACGTCCCGTGACCTGAGGGGGGGATTTTAGAATTTAACCAATTCGGCCACGGGGTATGGAGCGCTCCCGTGGCCGGTAGAAGTTAATAATTGGTTTTACCGCTGAACAGGCGCACTCCGAGAAGGTAGGTTGACTCCACCGCTATCGAGGGCGGTGAGTTCCTGGCTGATCACTTGGAAGAAGATCTTGGTCATTGTGCGCTTTCCTTTTAATCGTATTAATTAACGATCATAGTTTACCACATTGGGGAGAGGCGAGTCAAGTAGGATATCGGATTATTTGTGAATAAATCAAAACCGTTTTATGGATTCGGCATCTGTTGGTAGATCGCTAGCCAATTGGTTGCGATCTGAATTTGAGCATCCATCAGGTTGATAGCGCCGGAACACACCTGGTCGTGCAGGTAATTCTCCACCTTGTCTTTCTCGTGGAATCCAGGCTGAGGTGAGGCGGCTTCTGGCCACAGGTTGGAGATATCATTCGATCCACCAAGCTCCAGGCTCACCAGGTGATCTACCTCATATTCACCAGGGCTGTGACTGGGGATGCCATATTCGACATAAACCCGGTCTTTTACGGATGAGGGAACGTTACGCACAGAACTGGCGTACCCCGATTTGCATATATCGGCCTTGGTGACATCCGGAAAAATGTCTCCGGGTGTACATGCTTGATCCTGGAGAGGCCCATTGACCTGGCAGCCGGATTTTTTTATTTGACGTCCCCATTGAGGAACTTCGAGAGAAACGGTTGGTGTTGGGTTTCCTGTCGCAGGTGCAATCGTAAATCCCGGATTGTTTACCAGCACCGTTCCACGCATATAGTATGCAGCGGCCAGGACGATTAAGAATAGGATCGTCCCGATAGAAATTCTTCTCACCCGCCTTCTTGGATTTCTCATACGCTCACTCATTCAATCCGATTGCTGAACCAACCAGGCCTGGTCAAACCGTCCAGATTCCAGGTTAGTTTGTTCGATCCAAAAATAGATCATTCCGGCCGAACCCCACCGCATACCGCAATTTGCATCCGAATCCACTTGCAAGAGCAACAGCCAATCGCCTTTATTCCTGGTCACTGCGACGGCCCCAGGTTGATCTGCCTTCCGAAACCCATGTGAAGCCAGAGCGGACTCGAGTTGCATATCATCTTGAATCTGATTTGGGTAGCCCAGCATCCGGTGGCAAGGGACGGCGCGCTCGGCTGAAGATAAGCGGTTCACCCACCAATCTTCATAGCGCCGCACTTCGTCGTCCGTCCATTGCAACGTGGGATCCACCTGGCGAGGAACCGGTGGAAGGCTGAGCTCTG
>JAQTMA010000059.1:11617-19810 GCA_028714615.1 Anaerolineaceae bacterium
CAGTCCGAACAGGGCTACCGCCAGGATTTGAATGCAAGCCAGGAGCGATAAAAAATATGTGAGAAAATCCGGTAACGCCCAGGTCACCCAGGCGCCGTTCATGGCGAAGTTGAAGAGCACCGGCGCCAAAAGCAGGGCAAGGACGGTCAAGGTAAATCCGAATACCTGGCCAGCCGCCTGGCCGGGCGGCCTGGCAAACACGCGCAACCCAACCACAAGCACTCCCCATCCTATCAACAGCCCGATGGCCGCATTTACAAATCCCGCCATCAGGAGATCCGCTGCACCCGCAACGGAGCTAAGCGAGTAAGTGCGGCCATCCAAAAAAACGTACTTCAGATTAAATACCACTAGATATACGATACTACCAGCCAACATCCATGCCAGTGCTTTCCCTCTCCGGCTGATAAGGAAAACAAGTACTGCCAGAAAAGCGATTACAGCCAGGATCACCCGTGGCCACCTTTGTGCGGAAAGGTGCGCATCGCGCAAACGAGCCATTTCTTCGCTTCGAGATCCACTCGGTGATTGTGGTGTTCCGCCAGCAGACGAATCGCCCAACGCCTGGCGGTAATGCGCCCATAACTGATCTTGCTGAGCCTGTTCTGCCACCCGAATTTGATCCACTCGCTCAGATGACAGCGAGAGTACGTTTGTTAATACTTGCCCTTGAGTTGAAGCCGGGACGTTCAATCCTAGCAACGCCGCAATTGTAGGCGCGATATCAACTTGCTGTAGATCCGATGCTGCCCCTGGTTTCACCCCGGCGCCGATCAGCACGAAAGGCTCGATTAGGGTGATCGGGTCCTGTCCTCCATGGCCCCCCTGGTCGATCTGGCCATGGTCGCTGACCACCAGCAACGTGTCCTGGGAGAGGTCGAGCTGGGCAGTGATTTCAGCCAACAAGCCATCGGAGCGCTTCGCAGCTTGATCCCAGCGTGCATCGCGCGGCCCGCCCTCATGGTGGCCGGCATAATCTACCTGGTCAATATGAATGAGCAGCAGCGCGTAACTCGGGTTTTGCAGCCAGGGCATAGCGGCATCTACTACCTGGCGGTCGGCGGCTGCGTCTTCACCGGGAGTGTAAAAGTGAGCGCTCACATCTCCCTGAGGAACCAGCTTCTCGAACCAGTAATAAGCGCTGATGGCTGTTTTATACCCAGCCCGCCTTGCTGCCGAAAATATGTTATCCTGCGTGAGTGCGGGGATATCCGCATAATCCAGATTCATGGCCGGGCCGTCGCTCAGCTCCGGCCAGGCGCCCGTCAGCAGAACCGAGTAACCGGGTTCCGAATAGGAAGGCGGCTGGCTGTGAACGGTGGCCCAGGCCGCTTGCCGGCGTAAACCCTGCAGGGCAGGCATTACCTCCGCCTTGAGGGATGTATCTACGCGCAGTGCATCGATCAAGACGACGACTACCCGACGAGTGAGTGGCTGGCCCAATGCGGTTCCTGGTGCAGGGGGGTCGCTGCGCAATGGAGAGCGGTAGGCATATAACGAATCCATCTGGCGCGTCGCCAGCAAGTAAGCGCCGGCGGCGCCCAGCAGGCACACCAGAATCCCGAGGATCATCCAACGGTACATCTTCATTTTGCATCTCCTTCAACGGTAATCATCGTTCAAGTAGCTTGAGGTATCATGCTTGAGGGGATGGACTGGAGCGGGTCAGTTGCGCCAATGATTGCTCGATGCGGTCCAGGCGTGCGATCAGCTCCTCAAAATGGATTTCATCCTGGCCAGGAATTTTTTCTTCGAAAAAAATCGCTCCGTCCGGCTCGATCTCGGCTCGTTCGATCCGGTCGAGCGAAATCAGACCTTGTTTATTGGCTGCAATCTCCAGGTCATGCCGGCTGATCATTTCTCTCTTGAGCACCTCCCATTTAACCTTACCCTGGTCAATCAGTACGTCCGGGGTTCCCACCAGGGCAGCCTCAACCTTGGGATGGTTGTAAGTCAAACGCAGTGTAACGTAGTTGACCAGAAGCAGGGCGGTTGCTCCGATAATCCCACCGGTGACGGAATTATCATCGCCGATGATCGCGTTCTGCACAGTGTTCGAAATGGTCAGTAATACAACCAAGTCGAGCGGATTTAATGAGGCTAACTCGCGTTTGCCTGCCAGCCGCAAACCAAATACCAGGAACAGGTAGATTATCAGCGGCCGCAAGATCTTTTCGAGAATGGGCAAGCTCAATTGGAACATATCCTGGACGATTTTTGTATCCATGCACTCCTTCCATCCTGGTGCCTGACGAGATGCTTAATCGCAGAGTCTCACCGGAGCACCCCGGTGAGACTCATTTCAGCCAATCATCCTGCAACTCGTATTACTGGCCAATCAACAAGAAAACTCCCGCAGCCAAACCCAGGACGGCCATCCCTATCGCCATCTCCGGGAAAGTAACACCGAGCAACGGGACTGTCCCGGTCAGGATCAGCCATACGCTGAGAAATAAGAAACCCAGATTAATGACCGCTTTTGAGTCTCGGATGCGTAATAACAGGAGGACGCCAGCGAAAATCGCCAGGATGGGTAAAATCAACCCCATACTGGGAATGTTAAGCCGGAAGAGCTCAATAATCCCTTTGGCGATAACCCAGACGGCGAAGACAATCAGACCAAAGTTATTGATGGTTTTCATTCTGGCTCTCCTTATGGTTACTCTGAAAATGGACCGATGGCGCTGGCAAAATTCCTTAACGCCGTTAAATGCTCACCTGGAGTGGTATAGCCAAGGTTGAGCGTATTAATTGAAAATCGGGACGCGCCCAACTCCTGCCATTCCGTAATTTGAGACTTCCAGTTTTCCGGATTCCCATCGCCGTAAGGAATTCGGGCTTCGATTCCAAACCCGGCAGGGTCTCGCCCGGCTGATTGCAGTTCTCGCCGGATGATCTCTACAGCAGGGCGCGCTTCAGATGGGTTTTTGATATTCGGCAGCCAGCCATCAGCCAGGCGGGCAGCACGCCGCAGGGCTGATTCTGCCGTCCCACCAAACCAGATTGGTATTGGCTGCTGCACTGGGAGTGGTTTGATGCCCGCATCCGGGATGGTATGCCACCGCCCTTTGTATTCGACCAAAGGTTGGGTCCAAAGCTTGCGCAGCACTTCCACCTGCTCTTCGAGTCGCCGTCCCCGGTTGTGAAAATCTTCATTGAGCGCTGCATATTCAATTTCATTCCATCCCAAGCCCACGCCCAGGCGCAACCTTCCCTGGCAAAGTAAATCGAGGGTTGCCGCTTGTTTTGCCACTAATGCAGTTTGGCGTTGTGGGAGGATCAGGATTCCGGTCAAGAATCCGAGTTTCTGGGTGATTCCGGCTGCATAACTGAACATGATCAGAGGCTCCAAAAAAGCCGACTCGAAGGTATACGCGCCTCGCCACCCTCCAGGTCTCTCTGGATTGGCCCCCAGGATATGGTCGTACGCCACCAGATGAGAGTACCCCAATGCTTCAACCGTTTGGAAAAAATCGCGCAGAGCGCCGGGCTCATACAAGCCGAAATCTGTCTGCGGAAAAACAATGCCGACCTTCATTCTGGATTTCCCTTCTTTTCTGTCCCACCGAGATGAGTAAATAACTTCGAAATCGCGTGAAAACCACTCTACTTCAGGTTAGCGGTCATGATCCATCAGCAAGCCTTCACGGTAAATCCGATCAAACCATTATCAAACCAGTATAGTATGGTTCTGAAATAATTTCAACAGAAGCCCTGTTTGAAGATGTATTCCTACTCTCATCCTGCGCATTAATCTCCAGCACTGGGAGCGGCTGCCGGGTCAGGTGGGTGAGGAAAACGCCGCGCCAGGAAAAAGAAGGCTGCCACAGCAACCATGCCTACCAGGAAACCTCCATACCAGGTATAACGTGGACCCAGGTTGTCGCTCAGCATCCCCCCGATCACTGGGGCGATTCCAATAGACACCCCCCAGGTTAATCCGTAGATGGACATATACCGTCCCCGCATTTCCGCGGGCGCCAGATTGGCGGCATACGTATTCGATGTTGGAACCAGGGTCAGCTCTCCGATGGTCACGATCACCATCGCAATCCAGAATCCCCAGAACCCGCCGCTGAAGGCCACCAGTCCGGTGCCTATCGCATAAAACAGCGATCCAAATCCCAGCGTGCGGAGGGGAGTAAAACGTTTGCTGATTGCCGTTACCCACACCTGCAGCAGAACAACCATAATAGCATTTGTTGTAGGGATCAGCCCAAACTGGTTCTCTGCTACGCCAAAACTGCGTTTGGCATACACGCCCATTAGAACCCACACCAAGGATGCACACATCTGAACCAGGGTAAAGGCGGCGACAAAGGAGATGAACGGGCGGTCGCTCAGTACTCGTCCGTAGCCTGCAAAGTTCTCTATCGGGCGGATGGTCTGAGCTGCGCTGGGTTGTGGCAGGGTTTCGCGCGCCCGAAAAATGACCAACAGACAATAGATCAGGAAACTCGCCGCGGCGATATAGAAAGCATACGTATATGAAGAGGAGGCGATGAACCCGCCTATCGCAGGTCCGAGGGCGACCCCAATGTTGTTGCTCATACGCAGCCATGAATACGCGTCGATACGTTTTTCCGGAGGAACGAGATCCGCCAACATGGCATCTGCGCCCACCCGGTAAAGTGGATTGAAAGCTCCACTCAATGCCATGAGCAGAGCAAATTCAAGCAGGGTACTTGCCCGGCTCATCAGCAGGTAGCCCACACCATTAATCGCCAGGCTGATGACCATGACCCACTTGCGTCCAAAACGGTCGGTCACCGGGCCGGCGACGAAGGCAAACAACAGACCCATGGCCGCGTTGATGGTCATCAGGCTGGCGATCGTGGTCAAGGGCAGGCTGAGCTTTTCGCTGACGTAAATCATCAGGAACGGCCAGATCATACTGCCGCCAATTGCGCTGATCAACAAACCCCAGAATATCAACCAAAACTGGCTCGGGTATTGCCCCGAAGCCAAGCGAAAACGTTGCATCATGAGATAAAAAGTGATTTCAGTGGAGTGGTTTCCGGCGAATGGCGCTCAAAGTGCCGCCGATGATAATCAGAACGAGCGCCACACCTCCCAGGATCAGTCCATCGGTTTGAGCCCGGGTGTCAGAAACCATCCGGGTGGGTGCGACCGTTGAAGAGGCTTCGGGAGTTAGTGTTGTCGGGATGGAAAAGCCGCCAGCAATCGTTGAGGTCATTTGGGTAGGAATAACCGGGAGAGCTTCCCTGGATGGATAAGCAGCCAACGCTGTGACGATTAGCGCCAGGAATATAAGCAATAACCACCGGCGGTGAACTAACAGTTTCGAACCAGGAGGAGTATGAAGCATGATCACTTCCTACAGATAGAGATATCCTGAATCAATTAAGGCCCTTTCAAGCTGGTAACAGCCTGGATGGCGGCTTGCTTTGGGTCAGCCTGGTCTTTCAGCATCTGGAGGGTAGCATCCCGTAAGATAGGCCCTAATCCGCCCATGATCTCATACCCCGGGCGCGCCTGGGCGGAGAGCACGACCTGCGAGAGTAGAGCTTGAAGGCTTTGATCCGACCAGGCTGCCAGTGCGGTTGGTCGGGTGGGCAGGTAACCGGCCGAGGACGTCCATTGTGAGAGGAATGTGCTGTCCACCAGGTATTCAGCCAGCCGGGTGGCTTGAGCCCGGCGTTCGGGCAGTGGACTGGATAACCCCCACAACCAACCGGTTGCGAAGGTCAGTGTGGTTTTTCCTGAGGCAGGCAGGACTATTGCCGTGGAGTCCGGAGGTCGTTCCGTCAGGTAATGAGAAATCCAGGTAACTGACATGGGGGCGCTTTTATCTTGATAAGCCTTCCACACCTCGCTGTCGTTGAGTAAATCGGCTTCCCAGGCAGGGAAGACTCCTTTGCGGGCGCCTTCTTGAAAAAAGCGCAGCACTTGTTCAAGCACCTCAACCGAAAGATATGGGCGACCCTGGCTATCCTGGATAGTTCCGCCGCTAGCCTGGTATGCCGCCAGGGTAAAGAGCGCCTGGCCTTCTCCTGCGGCAAACGCCAGGGGAGAGGTCTGACGCAGCAGTCCATCCCAATCGGATGGGGGGTTGCTGATCAGAGCGGGTCGATACACGATTGCCAGCGCATCCCCGGCAAATGGCAGCCCGAAAGTGCTCCCTTGCAACTGTCCCAACTGGCGAGCATACGTGTACCAGTCCGCATCATCCGTAATGGTTGTCAAACCATCCAATGGGTAAAGTAACCCTTTGAGCCCAGCCGTTTCCAACTCCTCACGGGGGAGAGCGACCAGGTCCGGTAAAGCTCCCGGCGCTGCGGCGCTGGCAGCAGAGAGCGATTCCAGTAACCCTCCCGGTCCGCCGACATCCTTGACACGTACCTCCAGGCTTATCCCGCGGTTATCCGCCGAGAAGGAATCCAATCGGGCTTTCAACAAGCTGCCGGAAACTGTTCCCGAATCTGGGTTGAACTGAGGCGGCACCCACAAGCGGATCAACTGCTTCCCATCCTGCGTCGGGACCGGGGCTGCTGTCCCACTGCCAACCGATTGGGTTGCACCTGGTGGAAGCGAAGGCTGGATTCCTGGAACCACCGTGCTGGTTGGAGTGGGCGGAAAGAACAATCCTCCCTGGCAACCTGCCAGGATCAGGACCAGGCCGATCGTACACCAACACCGTATTACCTTCATGCCAGGTGGACCGGGTAGCTGACCAATTCCAGGATGAGGCGGACCGTATTCAGTACGTCAGTGTAGTCAACCATTTCAGAAGGGGAGTGCACATACCGGCATGGGATGGATACACAACCGGCTGGAACGCCCATGCGGGTCAATTGGATCGCGTGTGCATCCGTGCCGCCAGCCTCCAGTATCTCATATTGGTAGGGAATCTTAGCCTTTTCGGCCGAGGCGACCATCCACCTCACCACGCGGGGGTCGGCCAACATACTCGAATCGCGGACTTTGATCGCCGGCCCTTTCCCCAAGCTTACCTCCATTTTAATGGTTTTCGGTGTATCGCCGGTTAAGGTGATGTCGACCGCGAATCCCAGGTCTGGATCCACACCAAAAGCCGCCGCGGTTGCCCCCCGCAACCCGACCTCCTCCTGGGTTGAGAAGACAAAGAATAGCTCGTGAGGACTATCTTTGAGCTGGCGCATTACCTCGATCAGGGTCGCTACTGAGATTCGGTTATCCATAGCCTTGGATACTAACCGGTTTCCCAGGTCAACGAACGGCCGGTCGAAGGCAGCCACATCTCCCACCCTCACCGGGCAATCCTGTGGATTGGAAGCACCCACATCAATAAATAGCTGCTCAAATGTTGGAGTTTTTTCATTGCTCTCCAATCGTTCGGCGGAAATCACTCCTTGGGAACCCTTCAAGAAGCGCACCCGCCCGCCGATGCAGGTAGAAGCGCGCACCGCACCCATCGTTGTAAACCGGACGAATCCATTCTCGTCCACGTAGGTGGCGATTATCCCGATTTCATCCATGTGAGCAGACAGCATGATGCGCATTCCATTCTCAGTTTTCTTTCCCTTACGTGCAATCAAGTTGCCCAGCGCATCCACTCGGATTTCATCGGCATACCGGCTGATCTCTTTCTTGACCAACTCGCGGATGTCCTTCTCATAACCGGATGGTCCGGTGGCCTCGACTAATCTCTTGATCAATTCTTTCATGAGTGCTCCTCGCAAACTCTTTATCTAGCTTTTTGCCTGGAAAACGAATAGAAAGGCAATCATCATCTGGCGACTAATACCTCTGGGGTCAAGCTTTCCAGTGCAGCTTGCAGCAAAAGCAGGGTATTCTTCCAATCTTGAATGCGGGCGATCGCTCCAGCCGTGTGCGCATATCGTCCTGGGATGGATACGGATACGCTCGGAATACCGGAGCGTTGGCGATGGATCGCGCCAGCATCTGTTCCTCCGCCACCCGGCTGGCGCAATTGATAAGGAATCTTGTGGTCGCGCGCTGTTTGCTCGAGGTGGGCTACGAGGCGTGGGTCTGAAATCGTGCTCGTATCCGCTACATAAATTGCCGGGCCGCCATCCAGCCTGGTATTGAAAACCGTATTCTCAGTTCCATCCCAGGTGGGCAGATCAAAAGCGGGGGTCGAATCGACCACAATTGCAAGGTCAGGGTTGAAGGCGTATGCGCCAACCCGGGCTCCCCGCCCGCCAATCTCTTCTTGGGTGGTGAAAGCTG
>JAQTMA010000060.1 GCA_028714615.1 Anaerolineaceae bacterium
GGGAAAGGTAAAATCATCTTGGTAGGTCATGCGTTTCTCCTTTATGGTCTGGTAACCTCAAGGATAACCTGACCTACCGCTTCTTGTTAAGGTTCAAGAATTTACAGAAACAAATTTACACTACTCAATATTTACAAGCGTCTACCATCATATGAGATCCAATGATATGCCTGTATCCCATGATAATCGGACGTACAAAGAATACACTTATGAGAGTAAACTAACGAAATGGTAACGTGGCTTATAAAGGTTCTTGATAAGGCTGGAATTACTATTCGTGGTGGAAATTCTTGACTCTGCCGAAAGAGTCCAATAACCACAGAACTTTTATTCGTGCCGATTTTGATTACTCTAAGTAAGAGTTGGATTATTTATTATACACATTATTTAAAATTGACCTACTGGATGAAAATCTCCAAAAGGGTCTGACCAGGCCCGAATGCATTAGCCGCCTATATGGGGACCGTTAGAAGGGGACTACTGATGAGAGTTGGGGAAAAGTCGAGCAGTTATGAGGGCAATGATATGTCAGGACCAATAACCTGTATTATTGGTCCTGATGGGGAATGCAAACTATTTTGCATTTTTGGTCGAAGCCAGTCAGTTAAGCCGGAATATTTCGAGTGCCTAATCTGGCACAGACCGTCTATTCTTAAGAACAACTAATAACGAGAGATAACATTGGGAGCGAATCACTTCGATATACCTATTGTATTGTTTTGCACTTTGTGCTATAGTGTGTTCACTATAGTTATCACTCATTGTTCACACGGTTTTCCTATGCCCGACACGCCAGGCGACCTCGCCAAGAAGCTCGACACGCTCTTCGAAACCGTCACCAAACCGGATGGATCCCGTTACACGCAAGAAGAAGTAATTCGGGGCACCGGTGGGGTCCTTACGCGTGTTTATCTATGGAAGTTGCGGACTGGCCGGGCCAGGAACCCAAGTTTCAACACAATGAAGGCGATCGCAAGCTTCTTCGGGGTTGATCCGAGCTATTTTTTCGAAAGTGAGAATAAGGGGATCGAACAGGCTCAAGAGGATGATTTGGTTAATAAAATTGCCTTCCGCTCCAGCGAGCTGGATAAAGAAGGGAAACAGGCAGTGCTCCAAATGATCGACTACATCCTCAAATCACAAGACAGGAGTGAAGACCAGACTGAGAGGACCTGAGCCATGGACACGAAGGCAGCGGGGGAAAGCATTCTTCGGGATCTCGACTACAACTTTGCGGCTTTCACCATAGAAGCGTTTATCCACCATGTGGAAAAATACAAAAACCGTGACATCATCACCATTCCATGGGATATGCCCCCATCCCTTTTTGGCGCCTGGATTTCGGATGGCGAGAAACCCCTCGAGTACATCTTTTACCGAAAAGACATTCCGCCTATCCACCAGATCCACACTCAGTTACACGAGCTGGCTCACCTGCTATTGGGTCATCCAACCCTACAGGTCAACCGAGAGACCATGCAAGACTGGATCTCATTGCGAGGGGAAATTCCTTTCCGCGAACTGGCACGGTTGCGTTCATCCGACCAACTAGATAGAGAGAAAGAGGCTGAGGTCCTGGCAAGCCTTATACAGGAGCAGGTGATCCGCCACGCCTTATTGGACCGTCTGACCCAAGGCTTCTCCACCAACGAGCAGATTGCTGTTTCCCTGCAGAGCCTGGGGTTAGTCCGATGACGCACTCAGTTGGCTTTTGGCTCTCGATCCTGGGCTGGATCGTAATGATCGTCCGGCTGCGCGCCATCCTACAGGGAGGTGATTGGAAAAGCAAGCCAGTGACTATCCAGGTTTGGTTCGCGATGTTCTTCTTCACCTTATCTGTCACCTTTTTGGTGGATCCAGTTCGTATGGCTTTTGATCGGCTCACCTGGAACAGTTTCTCCAGGCTGCTCGCATTTTCAAGTAGCTTGTTTTCTCTCTACTGCTTCACAACTGCATCCATCCATGTGATACCTACAACTTTCGGCTTGAGAATATACCCTTTGCTTAAGCCATTTATTGTTTTCATGCTCGGACTCCTGACACTTATTTACATACTCTGGTATCCCAAAAACCTCCCCTGGGTAGAAATCAGCGTTCCGAAGAGCATTCCTGAAGCCGGTCTTATGCTGGCTACTTTTGCCTCCTCCTTGGTCTTGTGTGTGATCTTGTATCTGACCTTAAACCACCTAGCCCGGGTTGAACAGGTCGAGATTACGAAAACGCGAGCTACAGCAGCTTCAGTGGCGATGGGGATCGTCGGCATTTACTACCTGCTTAAGATCCTGATGATCGGGGGCTACTTCTGGCATCCGCTCGGCTCCGAGACGATTGCCAATCTTACCGATTTCCTCCTCCTTCTGGCAGCCATAATTTATGGGGCCGTCTTCATCCATAATCAGATATACCTGACCATTTACCGTCTCTGGAAACCACTGAAGGAGTGGACATACTATAAAGAGCTAGAAAAGATCATTATCCCTGTAGACGATCTGGGGCTAAATTTTCCTCCCTGGCAAAAACCCGGCCTGGTGACATTCCTGACCAACTCAGAGTATTGCCTATACCAGGCCGTCATACACCTTCTCGATGGAAAAGTCCTATTATCCGATTTTCTGACAAAATCGAATCCGAATGAGCTGGCGCAATGGGTTACCCCCGGGCGGTTATTAAAAGCAAAAGCTCTAGATCAGATGCTAAAATCTGTCTCACCCGCAGATGACTTCTGGTCTTTCGTCCAAGAGTATTCTATGGCAGGCAAATCCTCACATACTAAAATCAGATCACAAAATCTCCAGGACAGAGTGCCACATGGTTATTCCTCAAAGTAGCTCCTGGGCGGATAAAGCTGCCCAATACATATCCATCATCTTTCATCCGCTGATAATTGTGATTCCTACTCTGCTGGTCGCGGCCACCGGCCTGGGCGTTCCGATCTGGGAGACCATTCTCTGGACGATCCTTTCCGTTTCACTGGTTAACTTACCCATCATCATCCTGATCTACTTGGGGGTCCGCTCTGGTCGATACAACAATTACTCCATTTCGATCCGCCAGCAGCGCAACAGTATCTTTGTGACCGGGGGAATTCTGCTCGTTGTTCTTCTCGTCATCCTAACCTTGGGGCATGCTCCGGCAATCTTTCGGGCGTGCCTGGTTTCCGCGGTGATTGCGACTATGATTGGTACCCTGATTAATCTGCGAACCAAAATCAGCATGCATGCGGCTGCGGTAGCTGGGTGTACTGCAGTTCTGCTTTGGACAGTCCCAATTGCCGGGTTTATCTTTTTGGTATGCATGCCGCTGGTCGGCTGGGCGCGTATCCGTCTGAAGCATCACACACCCTTTCAAATCCTGATCGGCTGGTTGGTGCCGGTTGCCTCTGTCGTGCTCATCTTTCGCTGGATGCTTTAGAGATTGACATTATTCAACGCTCGAGGTGTCAAATTATTATTGGGGGAGTGTTCTATGGCCAGAAACAATCACGTATGGGTAAAGGGCGATATCACCGGCGACATCTATTTTGATGTGCTCAAGCTGGATGGCAAGGAAGTCCAATTTCTCCGGATGTACATCATGACCAAGGGTGTCAAAGGCGCCGCGGCTGTGAAAGGACTGCGCATCTGTGTTTATGGGCCGATGGCCGAGCTGGTTTACGGCTACGTGCATAAAGGCAGCCGCATTGGGGTGACCGGTCACATTCAACAGCGCCACACCCACGATGGCAAAATGGTTTTCGAGGTGGTCGCCGCTGAAGTCGATTTTTTGCGAAATATCGATTGGGAAGCCGGTGCCAGGGTGCGCCAGGATCTGGTGGCTCGTGGGCTGCTGCATTCCCCGAACCGCGATGAGGATATCTCCGGCGGAGCCCTCATCGATACTACCGGGTTGTTCGAACAGGATGCCTATGCCACATCGGAGGACATGACTGCTGATGAGGGATGAGGGCGAGATCCATCTATCGATCGGATGGTTAGCAGCGAGTATATTTATCCTGGTAACCGGGGTCGGCTGGTTTGGGTCTCCACGAGACCCGATGGGCCATCCTATTCTGCTCTCGCCCGATGTCCAGGCTGTCGAGGAGTACCGCCGTTTCGCCCTACACACTATGGAAGATCTTCAGTTGGAGGATGGGGAAATTGCGCAGGTCCTGGCGAATGACTCTCCAGACCTGCTGGACCGCTCGCATCAAGCGCAGCAGACGGTTAGCCATGTGCTTATAACAGCTCAGGAGCTCGATCAAAGAGAGGTCCCACCCACTCTCGCTGCCCTCCGAGACGAGCTCAAAGCTACCTCCTTGACGTACCTGGAGTCGGGGCGTCTCGCATTGCGATGGTTAAGTCTGCCAGAAGCGGCTGGTCATGATCAAGCTGATCAAAAGCTGAGCGAAGCGCGGGCAGGGCTGCAAAAGCTGGAGGAAAGTCCGTGGCTGGCGAAGAAATAACCATCGATACACTGCGCAACCTCCTGGGGATCCAGACTCAGCTGCGCGACCGTGCCGAAACTCAATGGCAAAAAGCACAGCGCGCGTTGGTGTCGCTCCTTGAAACCTTTGCACCTCAGGAAGCTGACCGGCGCTTGAAGAACGGCGAACCGCTTGACAGCCTGCCGGTAGAAGAACTGGAGCAGCTCGTCCGGCTGCACATCCGCCAGCGAATGAATGAACTGCAAAAGCCCGTCCGTTTCTCCGAAAATCTAGATCTATCAATTCTACAGATTGAGATCCAAAAAAAAGACCAGGAAATGGATCGGCTTCGAATCGAAAACCAGGGATTAAACGCACGTATCCTGAATTTGGAAAGTACCCAGAACCAATCCTTCACCGCGCCCGCCACCCAGGCAAAGCAAGCCCCACCCGATAACTTAACCACACAACTTATCCCGGCTGGCCCTTCTATGGCGGAAATGCCTCTTGCCCCAGAACCAGACTGGATGAGCGCCTGGCGGAAACGGGAAACCTTCACCCGTGATGCATCCATTCTGCAGATGATCGCAGAAACTGGGCTTTCCCGCCGCCCAAAGATCGAAGTTGAAGCCGCTTCCCGCCTGGGAATCAAACGGGCAGGTGGCAGCATCAACTCCTTAATAGGACGGCTTGAAGCCGAAGGTCTGATCGACTGCTTTCGCCCCTGGGAGGACCAAGGAGGCGGTTCGGGAGGAAAGTACCCGGACCTGATCCGCCTGACCGAGAATGGCCGGCTGGCCTATTGGCTGTTGACAGGTAAACAGGCCGGATCAGATGAGTTCGAGTCTTTGCTTGGTCGGCACGTGACGCCTGAGCACACTTACCTTAACCTGGCTGTCGCGGACTTTTTCAAAGAAGAAGGGTACCAGATTAATCTTTTCCCAAACCTGATCGAACTCCCGGGCGGTATGAAATTTTATCCAGATCAAATCTTGATCGACCCAGATGGTAGCCTGATCTATCTGGAGGTGGAACGGGAGGCCAATAAAGACCGCGAGAAACGTCAGGCAAAATGGCTCAATTTCTATGAGGCCAGTCAGGGCAAGCTTTATGTGGCCTGTGACAACCGCACCTGTATGCGCAGCATCCGTAGCGAGATCAATTTCAGCCTGGGTAACCGTCCCGGAATTGTTCATCTGACCAACCTGACTGACCTTCAATCAGGAAAGCGGGGGGAAGGGGATAGTCTGTGGTTGGAAGTGCGCAAGAGAGAGTAAGATCAATGACTCCAATGCCGGTTCATACCCTGCCTCCGCCGGTTCAAACCCTTGGTTTATATCCCTACAGGACGGTTTGTACCCCCGGTTCAAAGTGGTTCAAACTTAGTTTATACCGGGGTAGCGTCTTAATGGGGCATAAGCCATGGCAATGGGAAGGGTCCCGTGCGGAGCAGGAAAACTGCAGGAGAGCATCTGGAGGACGGCCATGATTCGATCGCTCTTTTCGATGATCGGCCTCTTCCTACGCCTGGCCCTGGTGCTCGTGCTCCTGATTGGCCTGGGTCTGGTCGCTTTCGTCGCGGTTCAGGGCAACCAGCCCATGCCTCAAGGGGAAGCGCACGGCATGACCTACTGGCAATTCCTACGGGAGCGCATCGACGTCATCCAGGCTCAGCCGCCTCGCTGCCAGCGCTATTATTTCCTCGGTTTCGCCCTGACTGTTCCGATGCATCCGTTTTTGTATACATACATCGGTATTTATCCGGACAGCATCCTCGCACATCATACCCAGCCCGATCCCCTTATTCTGAAAACCAAAATTACCTGGCAAATGGCGCCTAAAACCTGGTGGTCGCTGGTCGAAGCCGCCTCCTGGGATGTGTGGGTCCAACAACGGGTTGCCCCAGCAGGATGCAGGTTACCAACTCCAAAAGTATCTCCTCAAAACCCTTAAATGGGTATTGACAAGGGGTAACTTATATTGTAAACTATTGTTAATATAATCTGTTTCATTTGAGAAACAGGTATCGCCAGAGGAAGAGCGCTTTCCTGGCAACCGTTGGAAGTCCAATCGCCACACGTAGCATTCGCAAGTTCACGGATGCTCCTGTGGCGATTTTGTTTTCAAATAAAGGCTTGGCATATGGACACAATCGAGATATCGAAACGCAAGGTTTCCATGTTGTTGATCTTGTTACCCATTGGGTTACTCGCAGTAGCCATTTTGTGGATCCATCAGAATGGACAATCCTTACCCTTCATCCTTCATTTATCGCCTACATCTTCTACCCTGGCAGCTAACAGATCCCCTGTCGATCCTGCTCAGGATGCCGCTGTAGCAGGAGCCAAAGCATTTTTTTCAGTAGACACTTCCAAAGGGATGCAGGTCTGGTTGGACGACCTCTGCCGGGTCAGCACCCAGCTTGGTTGCTCTGTGGATCAGAACCTGATTATCCCGGGTTTATGGACTTCTCTCGAAACAACCAGGGTCATTACCACCGCAACCGCGCAGGCAGAAGAGAGAATATCTTCCGGGGTAGCGTCGACACGGGGGAATGCACCGATGCAGATCTGGAAATTGACGGTTGCCCTCTCAGCTCCCTGGCCAGTTCAGAAAGAACCTACAACCAGGTTCGAGGCACTGGCGCTGGTTATTCAGGAAGGCAGCGTATGGAAGTTCGAGCGTTTTCTTACCGATCAAGAAGTCCAGGCTTCCGCTCCCGAGAAGCAGCCATGAGGACCAGCCGCTTTTTTCTAGCCATTGTAGGTTTTCTCATCCTGCTGACCATCGTCATTCCTGTCCATGGTCAGGACAACTCTCCTTGGGGAGAGATCCTGAACCCGGATGGCTCCATTCGCTGGGACCAGCTGACTGACCTGGGCATGACAAAACAACAGGTGAGCTGGATGGGTCTTGACCTTCCCGGGGGCATTCACATCCCGCTGGATGCCACTTACCACCGCTACCAGACTTCCAGTGGGAATGTCCTGGTTTTACCCTCGCCCGCTACGTTGTTCTTTATGGCGCTTCATCCCGGCGAGAGCCATCTCAACAATGCCTACTCCATGCTCGGGGATAATGCGGCGGCGCTTGAAATGCTGGTTGGCCCGTCTCTTTCCAGCGAGCAGCTCGCCCAGATCGCGATCAAAGGCTACACCGATCCACGTCAGTTCTTCCGTGCTGTCATCGATGGTCGCGAAAATATCTGGTCGATTGTCAATCGGACCTACCTGTTGGAAGTCCTGAGCATGTCCATCGATTCGGGCTACATCGTCCACGCTCTTTTGCTCTACCTGACCACCGGTGGGGACTGTGAAGCTATCCCGGGCGGATGCCCGAACTTCCCGGGAGGTCCAGGCAACCCGGGTGGAGGCTGGAACCCAGGCTCCTCCAGCTGCCCTTCTCCATCGATGACCCAGGCGAAGCCAACACTCCAAATCCAGAAGGTTGCTCCCTCCCATCCTCTGGTAGTAGGACAAGACCCCGGGAAACGCGGTGCGGACATCGAGGGAGAAGCCACCGTCCCCCCTGTCATCCTGACCTGGTACGAGGAGATCCACGATCCGCTCACCTGCGATGCCATTCCAGATGGAAAAGGGGGAGGCTGCCCCGGACCCGGGAGCCGGTACAGCGGCGGGTGGTCCTCTGATAAGGAAAACAACCCAAACTGGCAAGTCGGCGGAGGTGAAGTCCACTGCAACAAACATGTCGAGACGCTTCCCGAACCAATCACATCCGTAAAGGCAAGTGCAGATCTCAGCCCTGCCAGCCGCTATTGGATCCTGACCGATCTGGCCAGCAAGTACTACCAGGCTTATATCCACCAGGCGACCTTCGAGCTGGTCCCAGGTCTGGGCTATCCAGCGATCGGTTGTGGCAATGACGGAGTATGCAAAGCCTCCTTCCAGGCTGACCACGTCCCCTTCGCCGACCCGGGCATCTTCAATCTGACCCTGTCGGTCCAAACCGGAGGTGCGATCTTCTATTGGAAAGGGTCCGATATCCCTATCACCCCACCCAGGGTGCTTGAACAGGAAAACACTTTACAGGTATTTTTGACCCTGGTCACCCTGGTCCCAGGAGGTGGGCAATGACCACCCTGGACCACCTGACCGCCTCGCTCATGGACGTGCCGATCTATACCGTGAACGGTCTCCTGATCCTGGTCTTCTGGTTCACATCCCAGGCGCCGGTCCTGGCGAGCCTGATGAGCGCTGCACTCATCGCCCTCCTTCCGGATGCAGAGGTGCAGCGGCGGGCTGCCTTTCGTCCTGCTCGGGAGGGAGAGATTACCGAGCGCTCCATGCCGCGTACTGCGCAGGTGATCACCTTGCTCGTATTTTCCGCCTGGGTCGTCGCCCAGTGGGGGATGGGAGAACCGGTCCCCTGGATCGGAGCCTGCATGTGGGGAGCAGGGCTCCTGGCAATCCTTGTTCTTCCAGGTCAGCGCTTCAACCTGCTCTGGTACGTCAAAGCCGGAATTGCCATCTATGCCCTGACGGTCCTGGGCAGCCGGGTATATCTTACCAATACCACCACCCTCACCCCCGAGCAGTGGGCGGCGCTCGTGGGTTCAACGGAATCGGCTGCCGCGATTTTAGCCAATACCCGCAGCAACGTCACCACAATCGTTCTGTGGATCCTGTGGCTCGTCGTGCCGTTAGGTTATTTTTCTATGCTCGTTCAACAGATCTTTATTAACCCCATGTCCATCGTGAGCCCCCTTGCTGGGGCGCAGGAAGTCATTAAATCTCTCCGGGTCAGGAGAACAGGGTGAATAGGGCTGCATATGCAGATTGTGAAAGCAAGCTTCACGCGCTGGATATGCCGCTCTGTTTTCCGAGAATCACACCTCGGTACAGGCAGCAGAATCGTTGGCAGGGGTCGAACGTTGGCCGCTCCATATTCACACGTTGGTTGGTTTCTGACACGGAGACTCACATGAACATTTACACGATCGGGAGGCTCGTCTTCCCCTATGTGGTCGGGATCCTGTCCCTCTCCGCCATTCTCACGGTTCTTTCATTCGGTTGGATGGTCTTCCGGATGGTGACAAGCCTCCGGCATCTGTCCCAACCGTTAGGAGAGGCTCCAGACATCACGATCACGATCTTGGAAGAAGATGGATCTTCCACACCTCCCATGCAGGAGACGGGGTGCTAACCCCATTCAAAACACACGGCAGGCGCAGCATGGGCGCGCCTGTACACTTTAGCGAAATCAATAGATAGGAAGTTCTATCGTTAAGCGATTGATCGGACTTGTAGATTGGATTGTTGAGCAGTGAGAATGCAACCTGTTGAAAACGCTTTGAATAGCCTCTGGAAAATCTTCTTGGGAACCCCTCGGGGGACGCCTAATATGAAGGTACCCGATGACTTACAGGTAGAAGCATCTGGTGTCCGCTTCGTAGAAACCCACGACGAGATGGACTATCTTTGGTACCGACTCAAGCAGCCTGCTCTGCGAGCTCCTGGTAATGCTTTTCGGGTCGTTCGGCTGCTTCAACTGAAGTTCCTTCCCCTCGAGGCGAGGTCGGACCCGGGACTGCTTCAGAAGATGCGCACGGTACTCCGAGGCCTGTATAGCTCCAGGGTTAGCTTCGCCTACCTGGCGGCGGGGATCTTCCAGGACCCGGGTCAGCCCATCGGGGTGGTCCAGTGCTACGGGGTGACAGCAACTGCGCCTACCCTGGAGGAAGCATGCGCCATTTCGGCAAGAGCCCTCTCTTCCCTTCAGGCAGCCATGGCCGGGGCTTACCGCCAAGTCCGGCTGGTTCCGCTGACGGTACGCATTGCCGAGTGGATTTTCTCTGCCTTCCACGATATGCATCAGGTGATTGTCACCGTAGGGCATCCCGACCCACGTGAAACCGCCCGGGGAGGCAGCCCACAAGTCCTCACAAATCCCTTGATCCACCCTGGAAGCGTTCCCCAGCAATACACGATCCAACAGAATGAAATCCTTTTTCGAGGGATGAGCGATCTTAAAGAGGAGTTTTTGTTTCTGGTCCTGACCTCTCCAGTAGCCCTCATAGACCTATCCGAAATGCTCACCGGAATAGCCGAAGACACTTCCACCTGGGCCACATGGCAGAGTGGAAATCGGGGGGTATCTTTCGGGATCAGTCTCCCTGCTTTTCTATCCGGGTCGCTCGCCAGCTCTGCTTCCCAGGGGTTCAGCACCGCCACTGGCCAGAGCCACGCCCAGGGAACGGCACAATCCATCAGCCAATCCCATACCGATGGTCAAGCTCACACCCAGGGGATCGCGGCCACCCAGGGTTGGTCCCATTCCAACAGCATCTCCCTATCAACCTCAACCGGAGAAGCAACTTCCACTGGCCAGGCGGAAACGAGCGGGCATGCCCAGACAACAGGCTCCGCCGTGACAGAGAGCTCAGGACAGGCAACAACAGAAGGCTCTGCCAGCATCCACTCGGACAGCTTCAACTGGGGTTTGCGCGGTGGAATACAGCCAGCCGGGGTAGGCATCGGTGGGAATGTGGGATGGGGATCGGCCGATGGCACATCCGTCTCCCAAGCCGCGACTCAATCCACAGGCCACGCTGAAACCACCAGCCAGGCATCGACAGACAGCCAATCGTCCACTCTGAGCCAGTTCGCTACGGAAAGCCGTTCCAGTTCCATAGGGCATACCGAGACTTCTTCCGTTTTTGGCAGTACCACCCATTCCGAGTCGAATACCACCAGCCAGGCCGATACGAAAGGCACGGCTGATACGACCAGCCAAGCCGATGCCACGCAGCAGTCTCAGGGGATCGGACAGGCATTGGTCCGGGGGGAAGCATCAGGGCTCTCTGTGGGTGCTGCGCCATCCTTCTCAGTCTTCAACAGCTTCCATTGGGAGTACGATCCGGCACAGCTCCTGACCCAAATCCTGCGCCAGCAGCAGGCATTACTGACGGTCGCGAGTAAAGAAGGGGCATACTACACTGACTTTTATACATTAGCCCGTACTCCCCAAGGAAAACAGGCGGTTCTCGGGCTCATCCCCGAAGCTTTCCATGGCACCGAAGACGTTGTGAGTGGGGTTCAGACCAGAGAACTGGGCGAGATCGAGGGAGAATATATTCGCCTGCACGCTCAAGCCTTCACCCCCTCCACCCGCAGCGAACGTGTGTTGGAGGCGTTCAGCGGTTACATGGATTCGACGCTCTTGACAATGCTGCAGCTGGCCACCTATACCGCGCCGGGAGTTTTTGAACAGGGGATGGCTCTCACCATCCAGGAATCGACTCCTGACTTCGCCTTTCAGCCTGCCATGCCTGGGGAGGTGATCCTGGGTCGGCAGTGGTCGAGCGAGACTGGACAGGTAACCCGCACGCCGCTCTGCCTATCACGTGAGCGCCACTTCCACACTGCCTTTGTTGGGGATTCGGGCTTTGGGAAAAGCATCGCAGCGGAACGGCTGGCTTTCGAGACCACCCTCGCCTGGCATTTCCGCACCATAATCCTGGATTTCGGTCAGGGCTGGCGGCGCGCCTTGAATTGGGGAGGACTTGCGGATCGGGTCGACATCCGTCAGCTCTACCCAGGAGCGCCCCGTCCCCTGCGCTGGAACCTGCTCCAGGTGCCCAGGCGTCTCTTTCCCGGGCGGTACCGGACATTGGTCTCGGAGCTGTTTGCCAACGCCGGTCGGATGGGTCCACGGCAGCTTGGATTCTTGCGCCGGGCATTGACCCAGGTCTACATCACCGGAGGTATTCTCACTGCCGACCCTGAGGTCCAGAACCACTCGCACTGGGGAAAGCTGGTCGAAGCGGGGGAGGTCGAAGTGGTACGCGAGGTGAGAGACCGCAATCGAACCCCTGGCGAAGTCTCCATGGGAACCTATCTGGCTGACCTTGAGCCTGCAGAACTCCAGGCACTGGCGGTCTGGCGCAGCCAGAAGACAGATGTGCGCTTGTGGGTAGACCGGCTGAAGAGCTACTACGGCGCACTTCCGAAAGGCGACCAGGCCAGCCGGGCATCTCTGGAAGGAGTGCTTTTAAGGGTGGAGCAGTTCAGTGAAGGCCAAATGGCCTGGCAGTACGGGGCTTCGACCACGAGCCTCCCTGTCGAGGACCTGGGGTTGATGGGGCCCAACCACGACCCCTGGGGACTGATGGTCATTGAAGGCGGAGCGGAGATGGACGAGTACCCTAAGGCGGCGCTTCTCTCGCTGCTGGCTTCGATCCTATATTTTGATGGCGTAGTGCGTAGGCGGGAGGCGCTGGCTGGCATTCATTTTCCTCCCATGCAGATCTTTTTTGAGGAGGCCAATAAAGTCCTCACCGGGGTGAGCGGAAGCGCAGCAGCCGATCAAAACGCCTCTGCTTCCCAAGGGCAACAGGTGAGCGAGATCTTTCAGACCTTCTGGCGGGATGGGCGCAAGTACCAGATCTACCTGCACCTGCTGGCCCAGACCGTGAGCGCGCTGCCCCCGGGGATCCTGTCCTCCTGCAACAATGGGTTCTTTTTTCAATCAAAACACCCCGCCGACCGGGATCTGATCTTAGCCTACATCGGCAAGAGCGAAAAGGGGATTGTCAATACCGAGTACAAGCGCTACCTGGCGCGCATCCCCAAAGAAATGGCCATCGCCAAACTCGGCTACTCAAGCGATGTCGCGGATCTGGAACCCATGCTGGTCCATCCACTGGCTGTGCCAGGGTCTGAGCCTGCTGAACAAGAAATCCTGGACCGCCTGGGGACGAATGGACTTCATTAACTAGCAGATGAGGAGGTTTACAAGATGGAAAAACGACGCTCTCCCTGGATCCCGATTGCCCTGGCGGTTGTGATTGGCATCATGGTGATTGCCTTGCTGAACGGGGTGATCCGACCGGTTTCGATGGTGGTGGCCAAGGCGCCGATTGCTCCGGGGACTCTTCTCACGGCAAGCCTCGTAGAAGTTCACACAGTCCCCGCCCAAGCGCGTCCCAGCGGCGCATTTGAACGGGTTGAGGACCTGATCGGGAAGGTGATTGTGGTGGGACGCGCCCCAGGCGACCCGATTGTTCCTGCAGCGCTCGGAACGACCTCCCAGGCCGGGATCCCAGCCAACCTTCCCGCGGATCATCTGGCTGTGGCAGTGAATGTAACCATGGCCAGCGGTATAGCCGGATTGCTGAGAGAGGGTCAGACGGTCACAGTGATCGGGATGCTCTCCCCAGATGTGCTCCAAAACCTGGCTCCCGAAGCAGTGCCTGTCTCCCTGCCCTATACCGCCACCACCGTTGCGGTCGAACCTGGGAAACCGATGCCAACCCCCACAGCCAGTCCTACCCCAGCTCCTCCACATGCGCCACTGGCCCGCATTGCTCTATCCGGGCTGAAGATCCTGATGGTACCCCAGTCTTTCCGTTATGAAGAGCAGCCAGCTGGGTCCACCCAGGAGCAGCTATTCGCCAGCGCCCGCACCGTTCAATCTGCCCAAGAGGGGAGCGTGGTGGTTCTTGATGTCCCTGTCAAATCCGTTGAGCTTGTCCCGGGCATGCCGGTCAATCCAGCCACGCTTCTGGTTGCGCTGAACCGCTATGGGAGCCTTTACCTGACGCTGGAACCCGCCTCTGGTTTCAAGGCTCCAGATATCCTCACCCTGAACCTGGCCGACCTGTACAACGCCCTGAACGACCACCGGGAAGGGAAGTAGTTATGAACGAAACATCACCCGCCAATTCCAAGGTTTCTGTGATGCTCGCCGGCCCAGGGCACGAGGCAGTCTTCTATCAGATGCAGCCGCCTTTCCTGTCCGACCCTCGGTTGGTCATAGCCGCACATGCCACCCAATGGTCCGCTTTTGAAACGGCCCTGACCCAGATGCGACCAGACCTGGTTGTGGTTGCCGCTGATATCGCCCCTGGTCCGGATGCACTTCTCCAGGCTCTGGCACCTATGCAGGTCTGGCGCGGGGTCGCAATTGTCATTTTGCCTTCCGCCACCCGCGAGTTGCGGGGGACTTTCGAGCAGGCAGCCATGGTCCGCAGCGTCTATATCGCTCCGGTCAACTGGGCCGAGGTTGCCCAATCCGGTTATGCGGCGGTGATGACAGAACGTGCCCGCACTGCGGCGGCTATGCCGCTCCAGGAAGCCTATTTTGGTCGGGCGGCGGGGGCGGTCCTGGGCACCCGGGTGATCGCCTTCCTGTCCGCCTCGGGAGGTACCGGGCGCTCGACGATCGCAGGAAATCTGGCTTACGAGCTGGCCGTACGCCGCCACGTCCAGACCCTGCTTATGTCTTTTGATCTCCCCCCGGCCGCTGCACCCCACTTGCGCTTAAGGTATGTTCCGAGTGCATCCGAGTTTTTCGCCCGTCCGGGGGACGGCTTTGCCGCGGCTCTTCAAAACCGTGAAGGGCTGGACATCTTGCTCGCCCCTGAAAATTCGCTCGAATACCAAAAAGCCGCCGAGTACTCCACAACTCACCGGTTGGACCCCAACTCCATCTATTCACTCGTAATGGCTTCCTGGACGCGCAATTACGCCGCGGTGGTCTTGGATCTGCCCTCGGGCGAGCAGCCCTGGAGCCTGCAGGGGGTGCTAGCAGCGAATACGGCCATCCTCGTCAGCCGCTGCACGCTCTCGGACCTGGCTGCCACCCGTCACACGGTTTCCCTGCTCCTGGAACGGCTGGCAGGGGAGCACCGCATTCCGCGCGAAGCCATTTTCCTGGTTTTGAACCAGGTATCTGATCGCGCCATGCTTACCCCTCGTGAGTTCCATTCCGAGCTTGTCTCCTCTTACGGCTGGGCTCCACCGGTGGCGGCGGTTATCCCTTTTAATATTTCGATTGCACAGGCGCAGGATGAGCAGGTACCGGCCGTCACCCGGGTAGATGACTTGGCGCGCGAAATCAGGAAGCTGGCGGATTTCCTGTTTCCAATCGGGTTTACACCCGAAAACGGGCATGGAGCCAAAAATCACCGCTCCGCATTGCGCCTGCCTCGAATCCGGCTGGTATGAGGGAAGATGATGATGGACAGAGATAACGGCCGAGGCCTCCTGGATCTCTACGAAACGAACGCATCCACCTTGCGTGGTCTGGATGCAGTACTGCGCGAGCAGCTGGCGGGTGAGGTGATCGACCAGGTCAACCGAGAATTTCCCCAAGGGGGGCTCCAGGACAGAGGCCGTGTCGTAGACCGCATTCAGGTCCTCCTCAGCCTGGCGCTGCGCCGGGGAAACGTCTCGGCCTCAGAGAAGGAGGCTCAGGACCTGGCGGGTGAGATTGGAAGGCGCTTGTTTGGGCTGGGGTTTCTGGATCTCCTGCTGCCTCCGGTGCGAACAGATCTTTCGGAGATCTGCATCTACTCCAGCGGCCTAGTGCAGGTAATGAAGAAGAACCAAGTCCGCTGGGAGACGGTCCCCGATCTGGATCCGACGCCTGCTGAGATCAGCCGGGTACTCGACCGGTTGCTCGGTCCCCAAAACAAAGCCCTCAACGAAGCCAATCCCACCGTGCACGCCCGCTTGAGCGCCACCCCTGCTAATCCCGGCGGGGGTCGTATCAAGGCTCTCCATCCGGTGATTGCACCCCCGGGACGAAACCCGGCGATCAACATCCGCCTGTTTGAGCAGAAACCCGTCCATCCGGAGTGGATCCTCGAGCGGGAAATGATGAGCACCGAGATGATGGAAACCCTTCGGACGGCGATTGAGCAGGGTTACCGGCTCCTGATCACGGGTGGGACTCGCACCGGGAAGACGACGCTCCTTTCGGCGCTCTGTAACTATCTGCCCGATCCATGGCGGATCGTCAAGATCGAAGATCCAATGGAAATTTGGATCGACCGGCCCACGGTACAGACCATTGAGGCGAGACCGGCAGCCCTGGGGACTGAGCTTGAACCCTACACGCTCGCCGATGGGGTGGATGACGCCATGCGGATGTCCCCGGACTACCTGATTGTGGGGGAGGTGCGCGACGGTCATTCAGCTCTTTCCCTCTTTCGGGCCATGCTCACCGGCCACGCAGGCGCCTGTACTTTCCACGCCGACAGCCCCCGCGAGGCCGTCCGCCGCCTGGCGACGGTGCTCGGGGCAGATACCCAGGTGCGGGTGATCGACGCCCATCAGCTGATCGCCGAGGCTATCGATATGCTCGTCCAGATCGGCATTCGAGATGAAACCCGCCGGGTGACAGTGATCGCCAATGTCCGCAAGAACCTGGTCCGTGGGGAAGTGAGTTTCGACCCGGTGTTTCGGTATCACGATCAGCCAGGAACCAAGGTCTTTTCCTGGGAAAAGGTGGGGGAGCTGAGCCCACGCCTGTCGGCAGAAGGAGATATCTGAAGGGAGTATCTATGATTATTCTGGTTGGAATTCTCACCGGGCTTTTGGTCTTTGTCCTCGCAACCTCACGTCCCACCCGTAGGGGGCGGGGTGTCGCCAGTCGCAAGCTGGCCGAGATGTACTCCCTGGAGACAACCCGGACGCTGGCAGAGCTAAAACCGGGGTCGCTTGAATACCGCCTGCTGGCAGCCGGGTGGAGCATGACCACGGCCACATTTTATCTTCTCACCGGTGGGACAGGTCTGGTAACGGTGACCGCTGCCTGGCTTTTCTTGCCGGGGATACCCGCAATCGTGCTGGGGGGTATTGCTGCCTTCATCCCCTCCGTTTTCTTAGGCAGCCAGGTCACAGGTCGGACTCGGGAGATCGACCGCCGATTACCTGTAGCCATCGGGCGCATTGCTGCTGGGCTGCTTGCCGGTGGGGCAGTGGCGGAGGTCCTGGAAAAAACCGGAGAATCGCTGGATCTGGAAGGGGCCAATCCTCTCACGCCTGAGCTGCTGCTCACCGCCGCAGACCTGCGCAGCAAGGGGCGGCAGGAGGCGCTCGAGAGCCTGGCGGCACGCTCCGCTTCTCCCTCGCTGTCCAACCTGGCTAATCTGCTCATGGGGTATACCGAAGCAGGGGGCGGCCGGTATGCTGATGCCTTGCTGGATGCCACGCGCCGCATCCAGCAGGTGCTGGTCGCCCGCGGACGGGCACAGGCCAAGGCCGGGGATGCCCTGCTGTCCGCGCGCATCATCCCGGGTGTGCTCCTGGTCGTCCTGATCTATCTGCTCCAGGATCCGCTCATTCGCGGTTCGCTCGGAGCGTTGACGGTCCAGCTGACCCTGGGCGCGGGGATGGCAGTCATGGCCGGGGGGTATCTGGTTCTGGCATCCATTGTCTCGGAGGCAGCATGATCCTCATTCCCTGGATTGGCATCGCCACGGCGGTTCTTCTGGTCATTCTGTGGGTCGACTTCGTTCCGGGGCTCCCGCATGGAGCTGCCTCCCGGTATCTGGAAGCAGCCGGATCCCCGGAAGCGAAGCAGCGTCCGGGCTGGCGCGGCTGGTTGGAATGGCTCTCCCCCTCTACCCGCCGGTGGGCACCCAAGGGGTTATTGTCCCGCGCCCGCACGGACCTGTATTTTGCACACCTATCCGACCGCTGGGTGGATTGGGATGAGGCGCTCTTCTTCTCACTGCGCATTGCAGCAGCAGTTGGGGCGCTGGTCATGGGTCTCGGGCTCTATAACCAGCTGCTTCTGGGGCTGATGGCCATGTTCCTCGGGTGGCAGATGCCGGCGGTCTTGCTGGGAGGAACCGCCCGGAAAATCCGCCGACGTTTCCAAACTCAACTGCCCGAGTTTGTCCAGCTGGTGGCGGCTCAAATGGCAGCCGGGGTATCCCTGGAGGAGGCGTTGCGTCGGACAAGCTCTACCCGGAGTCTGGTGGCCGAGTGGGTGCGCCACGTATTACAGATAGCTCAAGGGCGATCGGTGATCGAAATGTTCCAGAGGGAAGCGCGCTCATCGGGGTTAGGGGAGCTGGTGGGTTTGGGGGTGCAGCTCGAATTTGTGGCTCGGGGAACTGCCCAGCAGGAGTTGATGCAGCAGATGGCCGAGCGCATTGCGGCCGATTTTACCGCTGGGGCTGAACTTCGTGCGGAGAAAGTGGGCGCAGAGCTCGTCATCCCCATGGTGCTATTCTATTTCCTTCCGTTTATTGTCATAATCCTGGTCTTGATCGGCTGGCCGATCATACAGACCATCCTGTAAGGAGGGGGAATGATTCTAAGTGGTGTTTCAGTCGTTTACCTGGTCGCAGTAGCAGCATCGACCTTCTCGGCCGGGCTGGTGCTGGGTTGGGTTCTCTCCTTGCTGATCCTGGGTGGGTCATCCACCAGCAGATCGTCGCGAAACGACCGGGAGCCATGAGCATGATCTCCACGGCGATTTTGCCTATTCCCATAGGTAGCCCCGCCTTCATCCGACTGGTCATAGACTGGATCGTCCTGGCTTGGTTGGCAGTATGCACCGTCTTTGATTTGCGGTCCCGCCAGGTGCCGTCGCTGCTAACTCTGATCCCCCTCGGGCTGGCTGGCGTTTACCGGTTCGTTCTGGGAGGCTGGACTATCGTGCTCCTGGCAGCTGGCCTGATCCTGGTTTCAGATTTGAAGCAGACCTGGCTCCGCAGAAGCCTGAGCGGGTTGATCGGGATCATCGCTCTCTATTTTGCCGGAAATGTCTCCCTGACTGCGGCTGGAGTCGGGATACTCGTGGCCTGGCTCCTGTGGGATCTTGGCAAGCTGGGTGGGGCCGACGCAAAACTGCTCATGGCAATGGCATTGGGTTTTGGAGATGGTCTGGTTTTCATATGGATTGCTTTAGCGGGTGGGATACAAGGGCTGGCAAGCGTAATGTCTAAACACAGAACCATGCCCTTCACGCTCTCGATTGCAGTCGGGACGGCTGTCTGGCTCTGGTTCTTTCAATCTATGTAGATATTCGAAAGGAGAAGCGAACATGAAGCGATTTCTGAAGGACAATGCTGGGATTGAATCCTCTGAGGTGGCGGTAATTATCGCCGTCGTGGTGCTGGTGGCTTATGGGGCCTACCAGCTCCTGGGCGCTAAGATCGCCGAGATCGTCACGGCGATTGCGAACAAGTTATGAGGTTAGTTCCCTGCCCGACTCCTATCCGATCAAGGAGTAAGTGTGCAGGAAGGAGGACCCATGCGTTTTCTTAGAGAAAACCAGGGCATTGAGACGATTGAAGCCGCCATTACCCTGCCCATCGCGATCTTGGTGATGCTGGCGACGATCAACCTGGGAATGGTGGTATATGGTCACCAGGCGGTACAGGCAGCCGCCCGGCAGGGGGCTCGGATGGGCAGCGTCGCTCAACAGTGCGGAGCCTGCTATGCGGTGAGTGCCGCCCA
>JAQTMA010000061.1:0-11107 GCA_028714615.1 Anaerolineaceae bacterium
GTAAATCTGCATCCGCCGTTTTCAAATCTGCCACTTGACTGGTCATAAAATTAAAGCGGTCTCGTACCTCTTGATACTCCCTTTGCGCTTCTGGGTTGACAGGCCCCATCCGGCGCATCTGGGCGCGTAACCTGGCTATATGGGCTTCCAAATCCGCTGGTACTTCGGGGATTTCAGGAAGTTGTTCGACCAGGCCTTCCAATGGTAACGCTATCGGACCGGCTACGTTCTCCTCGTATTCCAACGCGACCAGGCCAAAATCTTCTTCTATCCTTCTGCGCAGGTTATCCACCGCCTCACGCTGGCGGGTCATTTCCATTTGAGCCTGGCTGGCATAACGTTGTGCCACACCCAGCGCCTGTTGGGTAGCTGTTTCCACTTCCTGAAGGCGGGTATATTCCTTTTCCGATCGGTGGACCTCTTTTTCTGCTGGTTCGATTTGCATGCGCAATGCTTCTATCTGTTCGAGCACTATGCTTTCTTGTTGGTGAAGCCGAATCCTCTCGTTTTCCGCTGCGAGTATATCATTCTGCAGGCCTTCGATTCGTACCCTCAGGGATGCTTGCTGTTGGCGCGATTTCTCCAGCGTTTGCTGGTTGTCCACCAGGCGGTTTTCAGCATCTTTTACGGCGCGGATGGCCACAGCCGCCGTTGTACTCCAATGTGCAACTTGAGACTGCAACTCATCCAGAGGTAGACTTGCGAGTACCGTGCTGATCTGACTCACTTCTTCTCTGCGGGATTGTATCTCAGCTTGTAGTCTCCCGATCTCCTCTTCCCCTTCCAATTGCTCTTCACGAGATCTACTTTGCTGAGCATCTATGGTCTTCCGCTGATTTGAATGCCATTCCACCTGCCGCCGGGCTTGTTCAAGTGAATATTTTCCAGATTGGGCCGCTTCGGCTGTCTTCTCGAACTGAGTATTTGCCTCGCGCACCGCTTTTTCTAATACGCTCTCATTGGCGCGCCCCTGATTGTATCGGATCTCAAATTCGTTGATCTTCTCATTCAAGGCTTGGATACGAATATCGATTTCGTCAGCCTGTTGTTGAAGCTCGCGCCTTTGTCGCGGATGGCTCAACGCAGCGCCCCGAGTCTCCCGTCCAGCGAAGATAGCCCCGCCGGCATGGAATACTTCACCTTGTAGAGTAACGGCTCGTGAAAATTCAGGCTCGGCTTGTAATAAGCGCCTGGCAGCAGCCCGGTCGCTGACAATTAGTACGGATCCTAACAACAGGGTTACAGCCTCCCGAATCCCTGCCGGTGCGTGCACCAAATTCGCTGCACATCCCAGGCAATCCGGGTCTTGCGGAGGAATGGGGGAAACCTGCCGGTTTACCCAATCCATAGGGAGTAATGCAGCGCGTCCTTTCCCCGAGCTCTTGAGAAAGTCCAACGCTTCCTCGGGATTATGCCCCGAATCTACAAATAGCACATCCAAGAACTCACCAAGTGCCGCAGCGATAGCGGTTTCATACATTGCAGGAACGTCCAATTGTGTACTGAGAGAGGTGAACCCTCCGGTTAGTCTTCCCTGGCGGTGAGCAAGTAGTAGTGTTTTTGCTCCTTCTGCCAACCCTGCAAAGGATTGCTCCGCTTGATTGATTGCTTCGATCTGAACATTAAGGCGGGCATGATTACCTTCAAGACGTGTCCGGTCATCGAGGAGTAGCTTTCTTTCTCCATCCAACTCAGCCAAAGACAGTTGTAATTTCTGGAGGGTTGCCAGGGCATTCTTGCGATGATCTTCAGCAAGCTGGCGTTGCTCATTGATCTTTTGCAACCTGGATTGGGCTTTTTCCATCTCGACCTGGCTGGTCTGTAGAGCAGTTTGAGAGGCTTCCAGAGCCTTGACCTGAGCATTAATCCGATGAGTCATCTCATCCTGGTGTGCCTTCCGTTGAACCAGACGGGTTTCGGCTGAAACTAGGCGTTGGCGCGCTTCGCGCATCGCACGCTCAACTTGGCTTCGTTGGTCCACCCGTTCTTGTTGTGCTTTTCGAGCGGTTTCAACCTGAGTGTGCGCTTCCTGAAGTTCGCCGCTCAAGCGGCTATGTTCTCCCTGTACTTTCGCAATGCGTGCTTCTACTGCTTGGATCTCACCTTCCAAACGCGCTTGATCGCTTTGGTGGTCTTGGCATTGATTGGTGAAAGCGCGCTGGCGTTCTTCCAATATGGCCAGCTCACGGCTAATCTTTTCGCGATTCTGGTGCAGCTCTGAAGATCTACTGTACCAGTCATTCAGGCAATTACGGATTTCTCCAATTTGAGTTCGGAAAATAACTACTTCCTGGTTGACCTCTTCGTATCGTTTTTGCGCCTGTTCTAGACGACCTTCCTGGGCATGGAAGACTTCCTTGGTGTGCACCAGCTCGGTCTGCAACTGATGCCAATGGAAACCATACCACTCCTTCAAAAGTTCGCGCAGATCCGACCGCAAGTGCTCATATTCCATTGCGCGGCGCGCCTGACGCTCCAGGCTATGTAACCGCGGTTCGAGTTCCGCAAGAATATCCTGGACCCGTTCCAGGTTTCTTCGGGTAGTTTCCAGACGATTAATCGATTCTTCCCGGCGAGCGCGATATAGGCCGATTCCCGCCGCTTCTTCGAATAGACGGCGACGTTCCTCTGGTTTTAATGCCAGGGCTGCATCCACCAAGCCCTGACCGATGATGGTGTACGTGCGCTCAGCCAATCCCGATTGAGCTAAAAGCTCAGAGATCTCCCGCAAACGTACCCTTTGCCCGTTGAGCAGGTATTCATTATTCCCATCTCGGTAAGCCCGGCGGGTAATGGCTACTTCTGAAAACTCGATTGGCAACCAATTATCATCGTTATCAAAGGTGATCGTCGCAGAAGCCATTCCAGCCCGTGCACGCTGCTCAGAGCCGTTAAAGATCATATCCTCAGTTTTTCGACCGCGTAACAGGCTGTACGACTGTTCTCCAAGCACCCAGCGTAGCGCATCGGCAATGTTGGATTTTCCGGACCCATTCGGGCCGACGATCGCAGTCGTCATCCCCGGGAACTGAAATTCAGTCCGGCTGGCAAAGGTTTTATAGCCGTGTAATTCCAAGGATTTTAAGCGAGGAGGCATACGCGAAGAGGGGAGGCGATTATTAGAAGATATCCAATCCTAAGGTGCTTAAAGCTGCCCGGGCAGCAGCTTTTGCTGCAACCTGCTTGCTATGTCCAGTCCCGGTGCCATAAACCTGCCCGGAGATCACTACATCAACTTCAAAAATCTTGGCATGGTCTGGGCCGATGGCGCTACGGGTTACATATTGAGGAGCCGGATACCCCTGGGCTTGCGCCCACTCTTGAAACTTGCTCTTCGGATCCTCATTTTTGTGCATAACCAGGATATAATCCGAGGCTTCTTCCAGAAAGGGGGAGATAAATCGGACGACTTCTTGGATGCCGGCATTCAAGTAAATTGCGCCAATCACTGCTTCAAAGGTGTCGCATAGTAATGCCGCCCGTTCTCGACCGCCGGCTGAAACCTCACCCCGTCCCAGGCGCATGGCTTTTCCCAGGTTGATTTGCCGTCCGAATTCTGCCAATTGCTCCGTGTGGACCAGGGCAGATCGCATTCGGGTCAGATCGCCTTCGGGCATTTCAGGAAAATGGTTATACAACCAGGCGCCAACCACAAAATCGAGTACAGCATCTCCCAGGAACTCAAGGCGTTCGTTGTCTTCAATCGCCTCCGGGTGCTCGTTGAGATAAGATCGGTGCGTTAATGCTCTACCGAGCAACATGGAGTCAGTAAAAGGCAGTTTGAGTCGTTCTGCCAGGTCATTTGGAGACTCCTCCACGTGGCCATTGGAATTTATGTACATATTGATCTCCTGAGAACTCGGGGAGCGCCAGCCTCACACGAACTGGTGGAGCTGGCGGCCCGCGCGTTCATTTCCATGAATTATCCTTTATCGCTATGGGAGGGAGTATATTCTCCTTCAACCCATACCTGACCCATCGTCCCAATTTCCTTCTTCCAGATGGGGACAATTTCTTTTAAGCGGTCGATCCCAAACCTGGCTGCCTCAAACACACCGGTATCTCGATGGGCGGCTGAGCACGCAATGATCACGGTCGGTGTTTTCGGATCGAGAATGCCAATCCTCTGTACGATGGCAATTCCTTCAACCTCCGGCCATCGCCTTCGAATCTCTTCAGCCACCTGGTGCATCTTGGCTTCAGCCATTGGGACGTAAGCCTGATACTCCAACCGTTCCGTCTCATGAGGGTTACCCCGGTGGGTTTCTCCTCGGACGATGCCCGTAAACATACATACGGCGCCTGTCGTCTTCAATGTTATCTGGTTCACCAGGCCATTAAGATCGATGGTGTTTTCAGAAACCTGCACAATCGTAGAAAATGTTGTTCCACCGGAAACTGGCGGGAACAAAGCAACTTCTGCGCCGCCAGGCACCACATCTTCGTCGAAGGCGAATTCCTGATTGACAGCTACCAACATACTGTGTAAACCCTTCTCTAACTGAGGAAAACGCTCGATCAGGCAGCTTTTTAGATCGGAAACCCGGGCTCCGTCTGGGATTTCGATCTGAGCCCGGTGGGTTCCGGCTTGTTCCCTCAAACTGGCAAAGAATAATACTTGTATCGGATTCATCAATCACTCGTTGATTACATCACCGCTGCGCCCGCCGTGCTTCTCTATCAAACGGATGTTTTGGATTCGCATGGTCTTTTCAACCGCTTTAGCCATATCATATACAGTTAAGGCTGCTATCGAGACGGCGGTCAATGCTTCCATTTCCGCACCGGTCTGTGCTTTTGTTCGCGCTGTCGCTCGAATCAGGATGCCTGGTAAACCGGGTTCTGGCGTCAACTCCACTTCAACCTGGGTCAGCGGTAAGGTATGACATAACGGAATTAATTCAGAAGTCCGCTTCGCGGCCAGGATACCTGCGATTTGTGCCACCGTAAGAACGTCGCCTTTTTGAATCAACCCGGCTTGGACCAGCTCAAGCGTCTTCGACTGCATGACGATTTCACCGGCAGCTATCGCGGTACGCTCAGTGACAGCTTTCGCACCCACATCGACCATGTGGGCATTCCCTTTCTCGTCCAGATGGCTCAAGCGTTTCTCCGGCATAACTGAATTATACCCGAGACTATCCGCTCCTCGAATCCGGATTATGCGGGGACGCAGCCTCCCTTCTGCTATAATAGGCTCCGTGAGTACACAAGTGGCTGGATATCAAACAGAAAAGTACACTGTAACCACACCCGTCTACGCCGGACCGTTGGACCTATTGCTTGATTTGATCGAGCGGGCGGAGCTCGATATCACCAATGTTGCCCTGGCTATTGTCACAGATCAGTATTTAGCATACTTGCGGACAATTGAAGACCGCGACCCTGCAGAGGTATCTGCCTTTCTCGTGATCGCGGCGAAATTGGTTCAGATTAAATCAGAAGCCCTCTTACCCCGACCAGTCATCAGGCAAGAAGGAGAAGAGGATTTGGGGGAAAGCCTTGCCCGCCAACTGATTGCTTACCGGCGCTATAAACAAATTGCGGTTTGGTTAAACGAGCGCGAAGAGGCTAATCTGCAAACCTTTTTGCATGTACCGCCTCATGTTTCGGTTGAGGAACGAGTAGATTTGAGTAGTGTTACATTGGCTGACCTTGTTGATGCCGCTCGGACGGTTTATGCTCCTCGCCTGACAAAACCGTTACTCAGCACGGTTGTTTCCATCCCACTCCTCACCATTCGAGATAAGATCCGTTCGATTATCCACGCGCTGAAAGAACGCGGACAGATTACCTTTACCGGTATGCTGAATGGGAAGCGCTCCAGAATTGATGTAGTTGTGACCTTTTTGGCGATGTTGGAATTAATCAAGCAGCACTTGATCTCCACCCGCCAAGATGCCCTATTCGCTGAAATCGAATGTATGGCGATAGATGACATTAACGAAACCGATGATCTTTCTCTTGATCTCTTAGAATAGGTCATCATGAAAGCTTAGCGGAATTTCATGTCGTGATTCCCAACATTTGCAAATTCCAGTTGCGGTTTGCTCTAAATACCTGTACAATAATTGTGATATATGATGATAAATGATGGATTTATTCTTTGTTATAATGGATTCAGTAGGGAGATATGGAAGATAACCAAGCAATCGCTCCAATGAATGCTCCGGTATCTGGGGCAGCCAGAATTGAACAACCTAAAAGCAGCCGGGGGCCGATCATCATTGTTGCCATAGTAGCGGTAGTCATCCTGGTAGCTATCGTTGCTGGCATCGTATTTCTTGCGCGTTCCGATATCGCCACAACAGGCAAGGTACGCGATATTTTTATTATTTTTATGGCATTAGAGTTTCTAGTTATCGGTGTTGCCTTAACCGTTCTTATGGTTCAGCTTGCAACCCTAATTAACCTTCTCCAAAACGAGATCAAACCGATCTTAACTTCCACGAGTGAGACGGTCAGCACATTAAGAGGCACGATTACTTTTTTGAGTGATAATTTGGTTGAGCCTGTTATCAGAATGAATGAATACCTGGCGGCGATCAAGCGCCTGCTTGATCTGCTTCACCTGGTAAGGCGTTAACACCATATTGTTTCGCTTGCGATCTTTCCGTTCTATCAGGGTGTGAAAGGAGTCAAAATGTCGGATCGTGATGATTTTTCGAGCTTTTTACTTGGATTTCTAGTTGGTGGGTTGACCGGAGCTGTGGTTTCCCTCCTTATGGCTCCCCAGTCTGGTGAGGAAACCCGGGCAGTACTGCGGGAGAAGGCCATCGAATTGAAAGACATGGCCACAGAAACAGCGGAAGATGCATATGCGCGCGCAGAAGCGGCGGCTGCTGAAGCGCGTGATCGTGCCACCGAATGGGCTTCGATTGCCCGTGAACGAGCTGAGGATCTCCAGCGCAGAGGACAGGTTGTTCTAGAATCGGCGCGAAGAACGTCCAAAGAAAGCCCAGTTGCCGGCCCGTCCGAACCGGAAAACCCGTCGCCGGCAATATAGCGGCTCTTTACTATCGGAGAAAACAAAATCCCGATTATTTTATCGGGATTTTGTTCATTTCTCCTGGCGCTTGAGCACGATCAGGTTGCATACCCAATCTGGTTCAGTACATCGGGGATGGCTCGAGCAACATCACCAGCCAGGACAGAGGCTGAGTTCCCAACTTGTTCCAAAGCCATCAGCCCCGCTTGTGCATGCAACCATGCCCCTGCCGCAGCGGATGAAAATCCATCTAGCCCCTGAGCCCGTAGCCCGGTGATTATACCCGCCAATACATCCCCGGTGCCTGCTTTTGCCAATGCTGCTGTCGCCACCGGAATGGCCGTGATCCGTCCATCCGGGGCAGCGATGAGGGTTCCTGCGCCTTTCAGTACGACAACTTTGTTCCATTCTTTGGAATACTTGCGTGCAATACCGATCCGGTCGGCTCGGATTTCTTGTATCGTTTTACCTGTAAGGATCGCCATTTCTCCAGGGTGCGGCGTCAGCACCGTCTGCTCGGGAAGCAGGTCAGCCCAACCATCGATCTTTGCCAATAATTTGAGGCCATCCGCATCGATTACTAATGGGGGAAGGGTGATTTCAGCTATTGTATCGCCTGATGCTTGGGCGTGGACGAACCCAATGCTCCCCCGCTCTCGTGGTTGACCGGGACGGAGTAATTTGGATAAGAAAGATTGGGTTGTTTCCTCCATTCCCCAACCGGATCCGAGCAAGATTGCATCGACCTTCTTCATATGCTGGATGATCACGTCTGCAGCATTTTCCGAGATCACCCCCATTTCGTGCGGAAGTAGTAACCAGGTGGCTTCCGGGAAAGCACCTGCGAGAGCCTGGTGAAGCAATGATGGAACGCCCAGGGTGACCAATCCTGTCCCCACCCGGTACGCCCCCTCCCCGGCCAACATAGCTGCTCCAGTAAAATTAACGGATCCGGCAACAATCAATGCCGTCCCAAATGTCCCTTTATGCGCATCGGGAGATCGTTCAGGAAGCATATCAAGGACACAATCTACATCCATTACGGATGTTTTACCCGCATTGGAACTCTGTACTTCATCCGAGATCCCAATATCGACGACGCTGATTTCGCCACTCAGCGCCAGGGCGGGATTATACAATAAGCCGATTTTTACAGCAGCCATGCAGATGGTCTCATCAGCTTGCAAGGTCACTGGAGATGCTTCCCCTGTATCGCAATCCACCCCGCTGGGACAATCTACAGCGATGATCACTGGACACGTGTTGCCTTTGGTCAGTTCGGATTTTACCATTCTAAGGATTCGGGTAAGTTCTTCTTTTAACGGTAACCGGTTACCGGTCCCGAGGACCCCATCCAGAATGAGGCTGACATGCCCGACTGCTTTCTGGAGTTGGCGCAGATCAGCATCCTTGGATGTATTTAGAACTTCCCCACCGGCGCTGCGCAAACGCTTTAAAGGTTCATCCTCGACAGTCCTGTTCTTTACCAGATAGGCTGAAACTCGCCAGCCAGCCTCAGCCAGTTGAGCCAAAGCGATCAACGTGTCCCCCCCGTTGTTTCCAGGACCGATCAATCCCAATGCTGTTCGTTCAGCTATGTGGCTATACGCATTAGCGAGGTAATTCCCAAGAGCATTCCCGGCGTTTTCCATCATCTGCGCATACGTCAGTCCTTTTTCGTTGGCTTCGGTTTCGATCGCTTTCATTTCTGCGACACTCACCAGTTGCATGGCTTACCCCTCCTTTTTGTCCATTAAAAAAGTGAGCCAGTGGGATAGCTGATCCTATTCCCTCCTTGGCTCGTTTCCTTCTTGAATTATAACCCCTGGAAGTTAATACACGAAAGCAGCCAACGGCGGCTCACAGTGCGCTGGGGGGGACTTGAACCCCCACGCCTTGCGGCACATGGCCCTCAACCATGCCTGTCTGCCAATTCCAGCACCAGCGCGGAAACAGTGCTATTATAACCGCCTGCTCATGGGTGTCAAGCCAACCAGTGAAAAAACTTGGTACAATAGACCTTGACCGAATTCCACCCCTGTACACTTCGATCCATCTGACTTGGAGGCAAACCAATGACGATCGCACTAGATGCCATGGGGAGCGATGATCACCCCAATCCTGAAATTCAGGCAGCCATAGAGTTGACCCGCCAGGATGGACAAGAGCTCATTCTGGTTGGCAATGAAGAAATTATCCAATCCCGTCTGCACGCCTTAACTCACGAAACCCTACCTATCCGGATCATCCATGCCCCCGAAGTCCTCGAGATGACTGATAAACCCGTTGAAAATGCCCGCCGGAAATCTCAAAACTCCATGGCAATTGGGATAGATTTGCTCAAGGCGGGGCAAGCTGGGGCTTTTGTGACAGCCGGGAATACGGGAGGCGCAATGGTAAGTGCGTTACTTCGCCTTGGCCGTATGCCTGGCGTACTCCGCCCTGCTCTGACTCAAGCGTTCCCGGTGCGCTCAGGACGCTGTGTGGTGGTCGATATGGGCGCAAATGCTGACTGCAGACCTGAATTCCTGCTCCAATTTGCCGTTATGGGTAGTCTCTATAGCGAAAAAGTTTTTGGCGTCAAAATCCCTCGGGTCGGGCTACTTTCAAATGGAGAAGAAGCGGGAAAAGGCAACCTGCTCATCAAGGAAACATACCCTCTCCTGGCTGCTTCAGGGTTGAATTTTATTGGGAATATTGAACCAAAGGAGATGTATGCCGGAGCTGCAGATGTCATCGTATCGGACGGGTTTACCGGGAACATCTTGCTCAAGACCAGTGAGGCGGTTGCCAGGTTCATCACCGATATCCTCAAAGAACAATTAATGGGCTCCTATCAGACAAAAATGGGTGCACTCTTAGCGAAACCGGCCTTCACCAGCATCAAACAATTGATGGATCCCAGCGAGTACGGAGCTGGCTTGCTGCTGGGAGTGAATGGATTGGTTTTTATCGGACACGGCCGTTCAGACGCCCATGCACTCATAAGTGCGGTCAAATTCGCCCGTCAAGCTGCAGAATCAGATCTTTTGAATGCATTGGCGCAATCCATTCGTGATCGCATGGCTAACCTACCCTCCCCAACCCCCATCCACTAACCGATTTTCGACGAAAGGCTATTAGATTCCCATGAATGTGATAACGAACGATCGTTTGATCCAGCGTAACCGAAAAATCGGCCAATATACAACCATCGGTAGCCTGGCTGTCTTGGGATTAGGTTTGTATCTTTCCTTCAACCCACAGCCGCAAACTATTACCTTGTCCTTTGTTGCTTTGTTGGTCGGTTTTGTCCTCTCCCAGGTAGGGATTTATTTTGGCAATCGTTGGGGCCGCACCCCTCGCACCGATCAGGTACTAACGTCGGGTTTGAAAGGGTTAAGCGAAAATTACACCCTCTACAACTACGCATCCCCTGTTCCTCATTTGTTATTGGGTACTACTGGCTTATGGGTCTTAATCCCCTATCACGTTACCGGGAAAATAGAATTCTCCAACGGCCGCTGGCGCCAGAAGGGTGGAAACCTGTATTTGAAATTCTTTGCTCAAAACAACCTGGGCAGGCCAGACCTTGAGATTGAAAACCAGACGGAGAGCATAAAACGCCTGCTTTCCAAGAAACTTCCAGATACGATAATTCCAGATGTAAAAGCTGTTTTGGTGTTTTTTAACGAGAAAGCTACCGTTGAGGTGGATGATGCGCCCACACCTACCTTACCAGTGAAGAAGTTGAAAGACTTCCTGCGCAAACGACCAAAGGATACCAGCCTTACACCCGAAAAGCTGCGAGTCCTTGAAGCAGCTTTAGCGAATTAATCACATCGAATTCAAAAAAACCGGTGAGGGACGGCAATCATTGCCGCTCACCGGTTCTCATTTAATTCCCTCTGGTTGTTTGACTCTTCGGCCGGCGTTGACGTGGTTGCGGTGGTCGTGGAGATCTTTCGCTACCGGACTGACTTTTCAAGCTGGCAACCTCTTGTGGAGACAGATAGCGCCATTCACCCGGCTTCATTTTACCCAGCAGCAGCGTTCCAATGCGCACACGAATGATCCGTCGGACAGGTAACCCGATGCGCCGGCCAACCTCGCGGATCTGGCGTTTGCGCCCTTCGTGCA
>JAQTMA010000061.1:11207-19505 GCA_028714615.1 Anaerolineaceae bacterium
CAAGATTTAGCGGAGGAAGCTCCTGTAATGACTTCAGACCAAAATGTTGCAAGAATTCACTGGTCACGCCATATAGAATTGGACGTCCAGGCCCTTCGGCTCGCCCGATATCCTGGATCAAGCCTTTGCTTAGCAGACTCTTCACGACCCCGTCACTATTCACGCCACGAATACTGTCGAGTTGCGGGCGGGTGGCTCGTTGCTGATAAGCGATGATCGCCAGGGTCTCCAAGGCTGCCCTGCTGAGGTGACTGGTAGCTTCTAAACCTAAGAAATGTTCCACAAGAGGCGCCACATGCGGGGAGGTGGTTAGTTGGACTTTCCCGGCGTGCCATTGCAAGCATAAGCCTCGTTGTTCACGATAGCTCTGGTCCAACTTTATCAATGCTTCATTGACCGCTGCCAGCGGCTTTCCAATTGTTGCCGCTAACTGAGCTACAGTAACTGGCCCTGAAGCAACAAATAATAAAGCTTCCAGGCTGCTCTCCAATGGGTATTCGATCGCGTTGCCTGAGGTTTCAGTCATGCTATAATATCCTTCGCGCTGGTAATATTATCCAGTTACCTGTCAATCTGTATCTGCCTTTTAGGGATACCAATCCCACTTCAACCACTCGAGCCAGCTTATCCATCCCGGGGTATTCCATGCAAAATCCACGCCTGAATGTTATTCTCGTATTGATCATACTCATTGCTTCCAGTCTGGCCTGTACGATCAATCTTGGTGGCCCAAAACCGCCAACCCAAGTTCCAACCCTACCTACAGAAACAACTCAACCCCTGGACCAGGTGTTGGCAACTGCAGTTCCGGATATCAGTGGAAGTGATTTTGAAATCAGAATCACCGAAGCCCAGCTCACTGATTACCTGAAAGAGGAACTGGCCAAGCAAAATGAACCCGTTTTACAGAACCCGAGTGTAGTGTTAAAGGATGGCATCATTGAAATCTACGGAACCGCCAAAACGGGGATTATTTCTGGTAACTTGCGCCTGGTAACTGGAGTCACGATTGATGACCAGGGTAATCCTCAAATCAAGATCACCTCTGCAGATATTGGAGGTGTGCCGCTTCCCTCAGGTTTGCTCAGTATATTCTCCGATATGATCGAAAGTGGTTTAACTTCCAACATGGGTTCTTTCGCAACCGGTTTCCACCTGCAAGAGATCCACATTGCCGATGGTGTAATGGTTATCAAAGGCACAAAGCGTTAACCACAAGTAAACTCCTGCCGGCATATGGATGTTAAGTGTATCTCGCTCAGATTATACTCGATTATCAAGCTGGCTCATCGGACAGCTCCTTTTTTATTTGTTTGTAGTCTCTTCATGAGCGGATGCGCGCCTGCTCGCTTGACGTCGAATCTGGTTGAGGTCGAGCTTCTGGTTGATGGGCGAGATTTGAAGATCAGTGTTCCGCCCGGCGCTACAGTTAGAAATGCTTTGCTTGCAACCGGGGTCACCCCCGGTATCCTGGATCACAGTCAACCACCTTTTGAATCGAAAGTGACTTCTCCCCTTACAATTCGTCTAGTCCGCGTGAAGGAGGAATTCGAAGCTAACCATGAAACAATCCCCTTCGATCGCCAGGTAATTCGGAATGAATCCCTCTCCCAAGGTCAAACCATCTTGCTACAATCAGGGGTGAATGGCGTCAAAGAAGTAACCTATCGGAAATACCTGGAAGACAATCAAGTTGTTTCTCGCTCACTCTTTAAAACGGTTATCGTCAATGATCCCATCCCTGAAATCGTGATGGTCGGTGTGCAAATCCCCTTTTCTCCTCTACACGTTCCAGGTCGGCTCGTTTACCTGATGAATGAAAACATCTGGCTGATAGAGGGGTCAACCGGGAACCGTCGCCTGATATTGGCTGCCCATGATCTCGATGGCCGCATATTTTGTCTTTCCCCAAATGGGGATTGGCTGCTCTTCACCCGCCGCTCTCCAGGCGGGAAAGCGCTACCCCTCAACACTTTATGGGCAATCAATATCATGGATCCGGCGGCGAAACCGATTAACCTTAAAACGGAAAACGTCATCCATTATGCGGGTTGGGTTCCAGGAGCGGAACTGACCATAGTTTATTCAACTGTAGAACCGCGTCACGCCCCACCAGGTTGGCAGGCAAATAACGACCTGCAAACCCTGGTCTTTACCAGTGGGGGTGTTATTGCAAAGCGGAAGACCATCATAGAACCGAACTCCGGGGGTACCTATGGGTGGTGGGGGACAACGTTTGCGTGGTCACCGGATGGAACCCGCCTGGCATATTCACGTCCCGATTCGATTGGCATGGTTGATATTGAAAAAGGAATTCTTTCCCCGACACTCGAGATACCCCCTTATCAGACACGATCAGATTGGGCTTGGGTACCCGGTATCAGTTGGAGTCCCGACGGAAGCACCCTTTTCGTTGTGAACCATATTGCGGAAAAAGGATCCACCTCTCCTGAAGACTCACCGATCTTCCCCATAACGGCGTTACTCCCCTCTGATGGACCCAATGTCACTTTTGATCACCCGGCCGGCATGTTCGCCTCACCACAAACATCCTCTAGACTTGGCCAATATAAATACCTGGTTGCCTTCCTTCAGGCGACCTTCCCGAACCAAAGCGGAAGTAGCCGCTACCAACTGGCCGTTATGGACCAGGATGGGTCGAACCGCCGCAATATCTTTCCGGGGGAAGGCGCCCCAGGACTGGATCCTCAGACGATAACATGGTCGCCCGAGCCCTTGAACGACGGGTCCCTGCGTATCGCAGTGATCTATCAAGGAAATTTGTGGCTTGTCGATCCGGATGGAAGATTACCCCAACAAGTCACCGGTGATAGTCTCATCAAACGGTTTGATTGGAAGTAAAATCACAATGTTCAATTACTTTGGAACAATTCTTGCAGGAACATTACGATGCGTATCTTAATCACTGGAGCAGCAGGCTTCTTAGGCTCGCATTTATGCGATTTTATGTTACAAAAAGGCCATCAGGTAGTGGGGATGGATAATTTCATCACCGGTCGTCCCGAAAATTTGGCTCACTTGGCTGGTGATGCGAACTTCATGTTTATCCGTCACGATGTAGCCAATTTTATTTTTGTACCCGGGAATATCGATGCAGTTTTGCATTTTGCATCACCGGCCAGTCCAAATCCTGATTCCCCTCTCGGCTATACCAATCTCCCCATCCAAACCATGAAAGCCGGGGCTCTCGGTACGCATAATACACTCGGTGTAGCGCGAGCCCGACATGCGCGATTTTTACTGGCGTCGACCAGCGAGATTTACGGTGACCCGTTGGTGCACCCCCAAAAGGAAGATTATTGGGGACACGTTGATCCGATCGGTGTCCGCTCAGTCTATGATGAGGCCAAGCGATTTGCAGAAGCACTAACCATGGCTTACCACCGTTATCATGACCTGGATACGCGCATTGTGCGGATCTTTAATACCTACGGACCGCGGATGCGCCTTGACGATGGTCGCGTTGTTCCCAACTTTTTACAGCAAGCCATCCGTAATGAACCTCTTACGATTTACGGGGATGGGCAACAGACTCGCAGTTTTTGTTATGTCAGCGATCTGATTGATGGTATCTACCGCTTGCTGCTCTCATCTGAGCACAACCCAGTCAATATTGGCAACCCCGCCGAAACTACCATTTTGGAGTTCGCTGAAACGATCAACCGCATCATTGGGAATCCCGGGGGGGTCGTCGTCAGACCCGACCAGCGTCTCAGTGACGATCCCCAGCGTCGCCAACCGGACATCACCCGCGCGCGAACCTTGTTAGGCTGGCAGCCTGAAGTTGATCTTGAAGAAGGATTATGCCGCACCATCGAGCATTTTCGCGAGAAGATGGGGCAATTATGATCCTGACCAATCCAAGAGAACGAACCCGTTTTATCCGCTTTGCAGGAGTTGGCATTGTTGGCGCAGCCATCGACTTTGGGGTCTTCAATTTTCTCATCGCCTTATACGGCTACCCATCCATTCTCGCCGGAGCAATTTCTTTTACCCTGGCGGTTACCAGCAACTTTCTCTTTAACCGGTATTGGACTTACCCTGATTCCCGCAGCCGGGCTATCTCCCGCCAGGTCATCATGTTCGTTATCGTCAGCGCAATCGGTCTTGGAATCCGTAGTTTTCTATTCTTCAGCCTGGTAGAACCTGTTCTCATCACGTTCCTAAGAAACCTTACTCTCCCTGGGCAGGTCACCGCAACGTTCTTGGGTCACAACCTTACCCTGGCTTTCTCTATCTTGGTAGTTTTGTTTTGGAACTTTTTTGCGAACCGTTATTGGACCTACTCTGATGTAAAATAGAAAGGTTATCTGCTTTCTTATGATCCAATGGTTTCATATTTGATTAATTTTCAAAGGGCAAGCAAGATATGAATACGATCCATCGGCCTGTACCAATCTACGCTTCGAACGGTGAACCAGGGGCATTACTCATTTATCCTTATTTATATAATTTGACCGGTGAATGGATTGGCTGGATTACCCCCGATCGAGAGGTTTACTCGCTCCTCGGTATTTACGTTGGATTTCTTTCCAACGATCCCCGCATTTTACGCAAACGATCGATAGACATATCTTTACCCCGCCGGTCTGCACCGACGATCCCTCCGCGACTCTATCCACCCGCGAACATTCCTCTCGCACCAATGATGCCCGAGCTCCCATACGATCTCATCGACGTGTTGTTGGATGCGCCAGAAGATCTCCACACCATGGATACCGGCGAGCTGCGCGAGGATATGGAATAGGTTTCGATGGAAAACGTTCCGCAACCGCAGACCCAAGATGACCAGGTATCAAACCAGAAGCCGGTCGTCCGCTCCCTCCGTGAATTAATCGACGTTGTGTCGGGGCGTAGCATCCAAGAAACCTCTCCTCTTGGTGAATCCGGTATGGCAGAGGGATTAGCCTTCCCATTCCTGGCGCTGGTAGGCCAGGCGGAGATGAAACTAGCCTTACTCTTGGCATTGATCAATCCCGCCCTGGGTGGGGTTCTTTTGCTCGGGCCCCGCGGAACCGGCAAAACTACCGCTGCACGCGGCCTGCTCGATCTCTTACCCCAGGTAATGCGCTCAACCTGTTTCTACGGTTGCATGCCGGAGGACATAGAAACAGGGGGGATCGATGCGGTTTGCCCAAACTGTGCTCGGAAATATGCTGAAGGCCTTCCCCTGGCCACCCTGGATCGTGTGAAACTGGTGGAGCTTCCCCTCAATGCCACGATGGAAGATGTCGTCGGGGGTCTGGATGAGCGTGCTTTGGTGCATGAACGTCTTCGGCTACACCGCGGAATTTTAGCCCAGGCCGACCGGAATGTCTTGTACATTGATGAAGTTAATTTACTCTCTAGTGAAATCATCGATGCGATTTTAGATGCGACTGCCCAAGGAAAGTACACGGTACGGCGTGGACCGGTCTCCTCCAATTTCTACTCAAGATCGATCTTGATCGGTTCGATGAATCCTGAAGAAGGAAACCTTCGCCCGCAAATTATGGATCGTTTTGGGTTGCGGGTAATCGTTCGCGGTCTCTCCTCCCCGATTGAAAGCCTGGAAGCTTACCGGCGGGTACACTTCTTTGCGAAAAATCCACGGGGTGTGATCTCACATTATCAAGATGCGACCTCCCAGCTCACCCAAGATATTCAGGCAGCCCGCGAACTACTTGACCATGTAGAGCTGGATGACCGGGTGGCAGAAGCCGGTATCCAACTAACTCAACAACTTGGCCTGGCATCCTTGCGAGCGGTAATCACTCTTTTTGAAGCGGCAAGAGCTTATGCAGCAGCCGACTCGAGACAGATGGTGATGCCATCCGATCTTTGCGCTGTCGCCCTCATGGCGCTTCGCTTGAGACGATCGACCTTCATGACAGATTACTTATCGAATCAAACCCTTGAGGAGGATGAGATCTCCTCTTTGCTTGCTCCTCTTATGGTGCCCGGGCAGCTTTAAGGCGTTGGAGAACATGAGATGGTTGAACCACCGTTATACGAAAATAGACCCCAACCAACCATGGTTGTCCAATCAGCGCTCGCGCTCCGCGGTTGGGAGTACTATTCCATCAAGGATTATCCAAAAGCCGAGGAAAGTTTTCGCGGGGCTCTTCAGGAGAATCCGGATGATATCGACAGCCTCTATGCTCTAGCTATGACCTTACGTTACGCGGGCCAGTTGCAATCAGCCGTAAAAGTTTTCCGGGAAGTAATGGACCAGGCAAGTGCGATTCAAAATAGCCCCCGGGCGCGTATGGTGCGTAGGCTTGCACTTGGGCATATCAATCAAATCGAAATCGGTGATTGGAATCTGGAGAAGGAAGTATGGTCAAAAAAGCATTAACTCACCGTGAACGGATCGAAATGTGCCTTGGCGGTGAACGCCCTGACCAAGTGCCGGTTGCCCTGTGGAGACATTTTCCGGTGGATGATCAGACTCCCGGTGGACTGGCCGCAGCTTGCACGAACTTCCAGCGAATGTACGACTTTGATTTTTTGAAAGTCACTCCCGCCTCTTCCTTTTGCCTGCGTGATTGGGGAGTAAAAGATATCTGGAGAGGGAACACTGAAGGTACCAGGGATTATTTCAATCATGTCGTCAACAAGCCTGAAGATTGGGAAAAGCTCCCAATTCTTGACCCCCACAAGGGAGCCCTGGGTGCTCAGCTTGAGTGCTTAAAACTTCTGAAAAGTGAATTTGGGAACGATCTACCCATTCTCCAGACCATTTTTAGTCCTTTAGCTCAGGCGAAACACCTGGTAGCGCCCGACCAGTTGCCCATTCACATCCATCGCTACCCAGATGCCCTCGAAATCGGCTTGCGGCGAATCACTGAAACGACGCAGCGCTTCACCGAAGCAGCCCTTCAAACAGGCATCTCAGGGCTCTTCTACGCAGTTCAACATGCCCAATATGGGTTGCTCTCAGCGGCCGAATTTGTGCGCTTTGGGAAGATCTTTGATTTAAACGTCTTGGAAACTTCTCAATCCGCCTGGTTCAATCTTCTTCACATCCATGGGGATAACTTGATATTCGATCAATTACTCGATTATCCCGTCCAGGCGTTGAACTGGCATGACCGACAAACACCACCCAGCCTTTCAGAGGCCCAATCCAGGTTCCCTGGAGCAGTCTGTGGTGGTTTACGCCAGTGGGACACAATGGTATTGGACGATCCGGTGCAAATCCTGATTGAGGCGAAGGATGCATTCGCCCAGACGCATGGCCGTCGATTTATCCTTGGAACAGGTTGCGTCCTTCCCATCACAACTCCCCACGGAAACCTCGTGGCCGTTCTCGATGCAATCCGGAATACCCGTGTCGATCAAGGACCAGCGTAAATGAGTGCTCCGCGCATCATTGCTGGACGGGCGCGTGGGATGCGCCTCAAGGATGTTCCGGGCGATATTACCCGACCGGTCACGGATCGGGTTAAAGAAGCCCTTTTTAACATTCTTTCAAGCGATATCGTTGGCTCCAGTATGCTTGACTTATTTGGCGGTACCGGTAGCGTCGGCCTTGAGGCGTTAAGCCGGGGAGCCAGCTTTGTCCGTTTCATCGATCTTCATCGTCCCGCCGTTGAAACGATTAATGCCAACCTTCTCAATTGTGGTTTTACGGAAGGGGCGCAGGTGATGCGCATGGATGCATTTACCCAGCTCAAGCAATCACCTGACCGGAAGTTTGACTATGTATATATCGCTCCCCCACAATACAAGGATATGTGGTGTAAAGCGTTAACCGGATTGGATGCTAACCCAGGCTGGCTGGCGGATAATGCATGGATTATCGTGCAAATTCACCCGGTTGAATATCGCTTTATCGACTATGCGAATTTCCAGGAGTTCGACCAACGCAAATATGGGTCGACATTATTGGTCTTTTACGAACGCAAGCATGCGTCAGAGGGATCCCGTGATCCAATCCCAGCCAGACAAATCACTCCGAAAACCGGATAAACAGTTTCCCGGTTTCGTCATACGAGTATTGCGCTGAAAAAGGTGGGGTAGCTGCATCCGCTCCAAGTACCTTCTGAAGCAGCGTGGGAAGATCTTCCACTAGGGCTAAAGATTCTAATCGGAATGGACTAACCCATTCCAGTCTCCCCTCCGGTGATTCCGTCAAATCACCACCCCCGTACTCACCCTGGAAGATATACAATCCGACCCCAACATCTTCCCCGGTGTTGACTGTCACGACACCGCGCAACCGTATGGGTATGGCATCCAATCCGGTCTCCTCTTTGAGCTCTCTGAGCGCTGAACTCAATGGGTCTTCTCCTC
>JAQTMA010000062.1 GCA_028714615.1 Anaerolineaceae bacterium
CCGGCGATAACGTCAACCTGGAAGTGGAGCTGATCGTGCCGGTGGCGCTGGAACAGGGCTCCAAGTTTGCAATTCGCGAAGGCGGGCTCACCGTGGGCGCCGGCGTGATTACCAAGATTCTGGACTAGGTGAATTCTTATGGCAAAGCAAAAGATACGCATCCGTTTAAAAGCTTACGATCACCGCGTCCTGGACCAATCGGCCAAGCGGATCGTAGAAACTGCCGAGCGCAGTGGCGCGCAAGTGGTGGGACCGGTACCTCTCCCCACCAAGATCGAACGCTTCACCGTACGCCGGTCAGCTTTCATCGATAAGGATAGCCACGAACACTTTGAGATCCGGACGCACAACCGGCTGATTGATGTTCTGGATCCGGATTCAAAAACGATTGACATGCTCATGCGGTTGAATTTGCCCGCCGGCGTCGATATCGAAATCAAGATCTAAAGCAATTGTAAACTTCTATTCCCTGTTCGATCCTGGGGAACAGAGGTATAATAATCCGGTTTTGGATTGGTCTTCGGGAAAGATCGAGCCGGTCCAACACAGGTAGTACAAGAACGGCACTGTTCGCAGCCTTAAAACAATGTGTGCTACGGCAAGCCGGTTGACTGTACTGCGGTCGGAGATGATGCAGCCAAGCCCAGGCTGACAGTCTCGTCAATACATAATCTTCTAAAAGGAGAATATCGGATGTTGAAAGGGCTCATTGGGAAGAAAATCGGCATGACCCAGATTTTCGATGAAGCAGGTGTTGCCATTCCGGTAACGATCGTCGAAGCTGGGCCTTGCTATGTTACCCAGGTTTGCACCGTTGAGAGCGAAGGCTACTCCGCAGTGCAATTGGGATTCCAGGAAGTTAAACCCAAGCGTTTGGCAGGTGGGGAATTAGGCCATCTGAAGCGAAACAATCTACCTCCGCTGAAGTACCTGCGCGAATTCCGCGCGAAGGCCGTCGAGCTTAAACAGGGCGACAAAGTGACCGTCGATCAAGCTTTCACGGTGGGAGATCGCGTCGATGTGATCGGCACGAGCAAGGGGAAAGGCTTCCAGGGCGGCGTTAAACGCTATCATTTCAGAGGCGGCCCAGCAACGCATGGCCAGTCTGATCGCGAGCGTGGACCTGGTTCGCGTGGTTCCGGGACCACACCGGGGCGTGTATTCAAGGGCGCTCGGGGTCCGGGTCACATGGGCGATGACCGTGTCACCGCGCAGAACCTGAAAGTTGTCCTCGTCGATGGTGAGCGTAACCTGCTCGGCATCCGGGGCGCAGTCCCCGGCGGCAAAGGTGGACTGCTGCTGATCAAGGAAGCGCGGAAGCAGTAGGCGGCTGTAGGATAACCGTTTACGATATGGGAGTGAAGTGACTATGGAAGTAAACGTCTTCAATATGGAAGGCCAGAAGGTCCGCACGATCGAACTACCTGCTGAGATCTTTGAAGCCCCGATCAACATCGATTTGATGCACCAGGCGTACCAACGCCAAATGGCGAATGCACGCCTGGGAACGCACGATACCAAAACCCGGAGTGAAGTATCCGGCGGCGGCCGCAAGCCATGGCGCCAAAAGGGTACTGGACGCGCCCGCCAGGGATCCAGCCGTTCACCAATCTGGAGAGGCGGCGGAAATGCACACTCACCGCACCCGCGCTCTTACGAGCAGCAGATGCCTCGTCAAATGCGCCGGGCAGCCTTGCGCTCCGCGCTCTCGGCTAAGGCCCAGGATGCCGGAATTGTAGTTCTGGATGAGCTCGTGCTGGGCGAAGCCAAGACCCGGATGATGGCCCACGCCCTAAACGTACTGGTCGGCGACTCCAGCGCGCTAATTTTGTTGCCTGAAAACGGCAGTAATTATGAGAGCGTAATCCGCTCGACAAACAACCTGCCTGACGCTAAAACGCTTTTGGCCGGCTATATCAACATCCGCGATGTACTGGGTTTTGATAAGCTAGTTATGCCGGTACAGGCACTCGATATCCTGGCAGCGAATCTGGGATAGGTTGGAGGAATAATGACCACACTATTTGAAGTTCTCCGCCGCCCGCTAGTGACCGAAAAATCGAACTACCAGGTCAATAATCTGCACCAGTACGTGTTTGAAGTTGCGCCGGGCGCTTCCAAGACGCAAGTAAAAGACGCAGTTGAGACCATTTTCAACGTAACGGTATTGCGGGTGAATGTATTGAATGCACCAGCCAAGCGGACACGCCGAGCGCGCAGCCGCCGGCTGATGGTTCGTGACAGCGGTTACCGGAAGGCCATTGTAACCTTGGCGCCCGAGGACCGAATCCCGATATTTGAAGGGGTAGAGTAATGGCCGTCAAGATCTACAAACCGGTGACTCCCGGCATGCGTGGCATGACCGGTAATACTTTCGAAGAGATCACTAAGTCCTCGCCCGAGCGGGCTTTAACCAAGCCGCTGCGCAAACAAGGCGGGCGCAACTCATACGGTCGCGTAACCGTGCGCCATCGGGGCGGTGGAGCACGCCGCGCCATCCGGGTGGTGGATTTCAAACGAGACAAACGCGATATTCCTGCCCGCGTGGCTGCCATCGAGTACGATCCCAACCGGACTGCTCGTTTGGCATTGTTATTCTACGCGGATGGCGACAAGCGCTATATCATTGCGCCCTTGGGTTTGCGCGTAGATGACACGGTGATCACGGGCGCTACGGCTGAAATTCGTCCGGGGAACAATCTCCCCCTGGCGAGCATCCCGGTAGGCACCTTGATCCACAACGTTGAGATGAAGGAAGGCCGCGGCGGCCAGATGGTACGTTCGGCGGGTGGAGCTGCACAGGTGCTGGCAAAAGAAGGCGATTACGCCCAGGTGCGCTTGCCCTCCGGCGAAGTCCGCCTGGTCCGCCAGGCTTGCTTTGCCACGATCGGCCAGGTGGGTAACCTGGATCACGGGAACGTAAAACTGGGCAAGGCAGGACGCAAACGGCACATGGGAATCCGCCCAACCGTGCGCGGCTCCGCCATGAGCCCGCGCGACCATCCGCACGGGGGGGGTGAAGGCCGCCAGCCCATCGGTATGCCCGGGCCGAAAAGCCCCTGGGGAAAACCGACGCTCGGTTATAAGACTCGGCGCAATAAGAAATCAGACCAGTACATCTTGCGCCACCGCAGCAAGGGTACCCGCTAGTCTATAAGCGAACGGTTTATCAGCGAGAAAGAAGGACGAGAACATGTCACGATCGCTCAAGAAGGGGCCCTACATTGCCCCAAAACTTTTGAAGAAAATTGAAGCCATGAACACACGCGGCGAGAAAAAGGTCATCCGCACCTGGAGCCGTGATAGCACCATCTTCCCGCAGATGGTCGGCCACACCGTGGCTGTGCACGATGGCCACCGCCACGTGCCGATTTACGTCACCGAAAACATGGTGGGTCACCGGTTAGGCGAATTCGCACCGACCCGTCACTTCCGCGGCCACCTGGCCGAGAAATCCTCTTCGGCGAAAGGGAAGTAGACCATGGCAACGGATATCCGCGCTGAAGCGCGTTTTATATCGATTTCTGCCCAGAAGGTTCGCCGGGTAGTCGACCTGATCCGCGGTAAGCCAGCCGTCGATGCACTCAATACCCTCCGGTTCACTGTCATCGGCGCTGCCCATCCTGTATCGAAGGTGCTCGCCTCGGCGATGGCCAATGCCGAAGAGAATTTCGGAGTCAGCCGTGACGACCTGGTTGTGTACCGCATATTTGCAGACGAAGCTCCCACCCGTAAGTGGCGTCGATTTGGCGCCCGCGGTCGTTTCAAGCCATTGCTGCGTCGGGCTTCGCATATCACGGTGATCCTGCGCGAGCGGGAATAAGCACCGTTTTGAACCGCACTGGGGCGTGGGAGTGTTCCGGCCAGTACGGAAAAGACACCAGGAGAGATTATGGGTCGTAAAGTTCATCCGATTGGATTTCGCCTCAATATCAACCAACCATGGCTAGGACGTTGGTACGCTGAAGGCCAGGAATATACCCAACAGCTTCAGCAAGATTTCGCCATCCGTGGCTTGATTCAAAATGAAGCTGCCAAGGCTGGCGTCTCTCGCATCGAGATCGAGCGTTTCCCAGGCAAGGTGAAGGTCGTGGTGCATACTGCCAAGCCAGGCATCTTGATCGGGCGCAAAGGCGAAAGCGTCAAGAAAATGCGCCAGGGATTGGAAACATTGACCGGCAAGAAGATCGATCTCGAGATCAAAGAGATCAAGAATCCAGACATGGATGCTTACCTGGTTGCGCAAAACATAGCCGGTCAGATGGAACGACGGGTGAGCTACCGGCGTGCGATGAAACGCGCCCTCCAGCAGGCTATTCGCCAGGGCGCCAAAGGCATCAAGGTGGAAGTGGCCGGCCGGCTGAGCGGCGCCGAAATGGCGCGCAGCGTCTGGCTGCGAGAAGGTCGCGTACCGCTGCAGACTTTGCGTGCGGATATTGATTTTGCGCGCGCAGAAGCCCTGACGACCTATGGACGGATCGGGGTCAAAGTCTGGGTTTATAAAGGCAATGTGATCCCCGAGGTGGAAGAGCGAGTCGAGGCCACCGAGGGTGTCTACGTCAGCGAGTAAGTTATTCACCGGGGCAATACCCTGGCGATGAATATGGGTCCCGCCGCGATAGCAGGACTATCCCTGACAAGCGGGAGAAGAGGTGTGTTGTATGTTGATGCCAAAGCGCGTTAAATGGCGCAAGCAGATGCGCGGACGGATGCGTGGGAAAGCCCTGCGCGGAGCAGAAATTAGCTTCGGCGAGTGGGGTTTGCAAGCGCTCGAGCCAGGTTGGGTGACCGCCCGGCAAATCGAAGCAGCCCGCCGGACCATCGTTCACTCGATGAAGCGCCGTGGAAAAGTATGGATCCGAATTTTCCCGGATAAACCTTACACCCACCGCCCACCTGAGACCCGCATGGGAAAAGGGAAGGGCAACGTGGAGTACTGGGTTGCTGTGGTAAAGCCTGGTCGGATTATGTTCGAAGTGGGTGGCTTACCTGAAGATATCGCCTTGGAAGCACTGCACCAGGCAACTTACAAATTCTCCATCCGGACGAAGGTTGTATCCCGGCATGAGGGTGCAGGAGAGGCGTCATGAATTCGACAGAGATACGTGTTTTATCAACGGATGAAATTCGCAGCAAGCTGTCAGATACCCGCAATGAGATGATGAACCTGCGTTTTCAGGTCGTCACCGGGCAGCTTACCGATACCAGCCGTTTGCGCGTTACCCGCCGCGAGGTGGCTCGACTAGAAACCATCCTGACCGAGCGCCTGCTGGCACAATCGACGGAAGGTGAAGCATGAACGAGCGTCGTCGTCTAACCGGCGTTGTGAAAAGCAACAAAATGATGAAGACCGTGGTCGTAGAGATCACCCGGACCTACCGCCATCCGCTGTATAAGAAGGTCGTGCATTCCAGCCAAAGTTTAAAAGCGCATGATGAGCTGAATTGCCAGATCGGGGATCAAGTTCAGATCGTAGAAAGTCGCCCGTTATCGCGTGAAAAGCGATGGGTGGTTGAAACGATTATCAAGCACGACCGTGTTGCGGAAGCGGAAGCAGAAGCAGAAGCGGAACAAGCTGAGACGGGAGAATAACCCATGATCCAGCAGGAATCCCGTTTACGAGTAGCCGATAACACTGGGGCGCGCGAGCTCCTGGTTATCCATGTGATGGGTGGATCTACCCGCCATTATGGCGCGGTCGGCGATGTGGTGGTAGCGACGGTTAAATCGGCTGCCCCGCAGGGCACTGTCAAAAAGAGCGAGGTTGTGAAGGCTGTCATTGTTCGCTGCGCCAAGGAATGGCGGCGCGAGGATGGCTCCATCATCCGCTTCGATGATAATGCCGCCGTGATCCTGGATACCGATGGCCAGAATCCGCGGGGCACCCGTATTTTTGGCCCCGTGGCGCGCGAGCTCCGTGAAAAAGGGTATATGAAGATAATCTCACTGGCCCCGGAAGTTCTCTAGGGCAGCGACGAGTGGAGCGAGCTATGAAAGTAAAAATTCGCAAAGGCGATTTGGTTGAGATCATCAGCGGCGAACTGGAAGACGTCGGCAAGCGTGGTGAGGTGATCAAAGTTGACCCGGAAGCCAACCGTGTGGTTGTCCAGGGCGTCAATATGCGCACCAAGCATCAACGCCAGGTTCAGGCGCAGGGACGCACGATCAAACCCGGCCTGCTCAAATTTGAAGCACCCATGGCCCTACCGAACGTGATGAAAGTGTGCCCGAAGTGCAACAAACCTACCCGGATTGCCATCCAACGCGAAAATGATAGCGTTCAGCGCGTCTGTAAGCGCTGCAAGGCGTTGATGGATGAATAGGCCGTTGGGAGCACACATATGAACAAAATGAAAGAACAATATCAAGGGCTGGTCCCGGATCTGATGAAGAACCTCACACTGGAGAACGTAATGCAAGTTCCCCGGATTGAGAAAGTGGTTGTGAATATCGGGTTGGGCGAAGCAATGGACAATCCAAAGGCTTTGGACGCAGCCGTGGCGGACCTGACCCAGATTACCGGGCAGAAGCCGATCGTCACCATCGCGCGCAAGAGTATTGCGAACTTCAAGTTGCGCGAAGGACGTCAGATTGGCGCCAAGGTGACCCTGCGCGGTGAGCGCATGTGGGCCTTCCTCGACCGCCTGATGAACATCGTGTTGCCCCGTGTGAGAGATTTCCGTGGCGTTTCCCCAGACTCATTCGATGGCCGTGGGAACTACACCTTGGGATTGCGCGAGCAATTGATCTTCCCCGAGATCGAGTACGATAAAATCGACAAGATCCGCGGGATGGAGATTACGATCGTGACGACCGCCAGGAATGACGACCAGGCGCGGGCGTTGCTACAAATGCTCGGGATGCCTTTCAGGAAGGGATCGTAATATGGCAAAGAAATGCATGTCGTATCGTGAAATGCGGCGGAAATACCCCACCCAGGTGCGTAATCGCTGTCAGCGTTGTGGCCGCCCGCGCGGATTCATCCGCCGTTTCGGGCTGTGCCGCATCTGTTTCCGCGAGTTAGCCCTTGAAGGCAAAATTCCCGGCGTTGTCAAGTCGTCCTGGTAAGCCGGCCGGAGGTAGGTAGAATGACTATTGCAGATCCAATCGCTGATATGTTGACTCGCATCCGCAACGGCGTCATGGCCGGCCAGTCTGTGGTCGCTATGCCAAGCTCGAACCTCAAAGTCGAGATTGCCCGCATCCTCAAAGAGGAAGGCTATATCGACATGTATGAGGTAGCGGAGGGTGAGGTGGAAAGCCCCGAACAGAAGAAACTACGGGTGCGTTTGAAGTACCTGGGCGAGCGGCGTGAAAAGCGCCCCGTCATCACCGGCATCGAACGGGTCAGCCGACCCGGGCGCCGGGTGTACACACGCAGGCAGGACATCCCCTGGGTTCTTGCGGGCATGGGTATCGCCATCCTGTCCACACCAAAGGGCGTAATGACGGGCCAGCGCGCCCGGCAGCTCGGGGTGGGCGGTGAGCTCATCTGCAAGATTTGGTAAGCGCTTGCAGCGTATAGGAGGTTAGTACTGTGTCTCGAATTGGTCGCATGCCCGTGGCCGTTCCAGCAGGCGTAAAGGTGGACATCCTGGGTTCACAGGTTAAGGTGAAAGGGCCCAATGGAGAATTGGCGCGCGTCTTTTCACCGAGCATTGCCATCTCCATGGAGAATGGCGAGATCCTGGTCCAGCGCAATTCCGATGCCCCCACCCAACGCGCCTTGCACGGAACGACCCGCGCTCTTTTGTTCAACATGGTGACCGGTGTCAGCGCCGGGTTTACCAAGACGCTGGAAATCGATGGGGTGGGATATCGTGCAGAAATGAATGGCAAAAACCTGATCCTGCACGTGGGATTCTCGCACCCCGTTGAAATGGAACCCCCGGATGGGATCACCTTCGAGGTCGATACAAAGACCCGGCAGGTGAGAGTCAAGGGGCATGATCGCGAACTGATCGGCCAGGTAGCCGCGAACATCCGCAAAGTGCGCCCGCCCGAACCTTACAAGGGCAAAGGCATTCATTACCTGGGCGAACACATCCGCCGTAAGGCTGGCAAATCTGGTAAGGCTGCAAAGAAGTAAGGTGAAAGTACATGGCTAAAAAAACACGTTCTGAAGCTCGTATTCGACGGCACATTCGTGTCCGCAAAAAGGTTCTCGGGACCCCAGAGCGCCCACGCCTGAACGTTTTCCGCAGCTTATCGGAAATTTACGTTCAGGTCATCGATGATGTGGCCGGGAATACGTTGGTTGCTGCCTCTACCATCGAGGAAGAATTACGGGCCAAGCTCCCCGGAAAATCAAAGACTGAACAGGCGCGCCTGGTGGGTCAGGTGCTGGCAGACCGCGCCAAGAACAAAGGGATCACCATGGTCGTATTCGACCGGGGCGGCTTCCGTTACATGGGCCGGGTCAAGGCCCTGGCGGATGGCGCTCGTGAAGGCGGCCTGGTATTCTAAGGCAGATCTGAAAGGTAAAGGACCTGACATATGGATCGTACTCCCGATTATTCATCGAATGAACAACTCTACGACGAGCGGGTTATCGAAATCGCTCGCGTGGCAAAAGTCGTCAAGGGTGGCCGTCGCTTTTCCTTCCGGGTAGCAGTTGTCGCGGGTGATAACCGCGGCAAGGTCGGCATCGGGGTAGGGAAAGCCAATGCGGTACCTGAAGCCATGCGCAAGGCAACCGAGCGCGCTCGCAAGAACATGCAGCAAGTGTTCCTTTCCGGCACCACCATTCCCCACGAGGTGATTGGGAAGGTGTCTGGCTCGCGTGTACTGCTCAAGCCTGCTTCCCCCGGCACCGGCGTGATCGCAGCCGGTGGAGTACGGGCGGTGCTGGAAGTAGCCGGCGTTCATGATATCTTGACCAAATCACTGGGCAGTTCGAACGTGCTCAATGTGGTGCAAGCAACCTTTGATGCGCTCAATCAGCTCAAGTCCCCTCAAGAAGAGGCGACGCGGCGGGGTAAACCCGTCCAGGATTTACTGCCCTTCTGGGAGCGGAGGAAGCATGACTGAAAAGAAAGCAACTCAGCCTAAAGTGCTGCGGATCACCCTGGTCCACAGCGGAATCGGGTACAGCAAAGAACATAAAGCCACGCTGCGGGCGTTGGGTTTCCGCCGGCTCCACCAGACCATCGAGCAGAAGGATACCCCGACCATCCGTGGAATGCTGTACAAAGTTAACCATCTGGTAGTCATAGAAGAGTAGGTACCCTCATGAAATTAAACGATCTCATGCCGAACAAGGGGTCCAAAAGTCCCCGTAAACGCGTCGGGCATGGTATCTCTGCAGGTCAGGGAAAGACCGCCGGACGCGGCACCAAAGGCCAGGCTTCTCGCGCCGGCAAGCCGGTGCGCCCATACCTACAGGGTGGCAACCTGCCGTTCTTTCGGCGATTGCCCTTTATGCGGGGCCAGGGGTTTACCCCCCCGAACCGCGTCGAGTACAACGAAGTTAATGTAGACCAATTGAGCAGTTTCGCTGCGAACTCCGAGATCACCCCGGAATTGCTGGCAGAAGCCTCCATCGTGCATAAACCTCGCAACCCCATCGTAATCTTGGGGCGAGGTGAGGTGACTGTTCCGCTCAAAGTCCGTGTACACCGGGTGAGCAAGAGCGCCCGGGCGAAAATCGAAGCCGCCGGCGGCAGCGTTGAAGTCATCTAATGCGAGCCGTCGAGGAAGATAAGGAGACCCTTTCATGAAGCGGTCGGCATGGCGCTACTTGTGGAAATCAGAAGACATCCGGAAGAAACTACTGATCACCTTGCTGCTCCTGGTGCTTTACCGGTTGGCAGCCAATATTCCCGTCCCGGGAATTAACCATACGGTGCTCAGCCAGCTTTCCCAATCGGGGGGGGCAGCCGGAAACTTGTTCAACCTGCTGGACTTGCTTTCGGGCGGCACCGTCTCCCACTTCTCGATCCTGGCGATGGGTGTATATCCATACATCACGGCGCAGATTATTATCCAACTGCTCATCCCGATCATTCCTGCTCTCGAGCGGCGGATGAAGGATAATCCCCGCGAAGCCCAAACGTTTATGGAGAAATGGACGGTCATTTTGACCATCCCGATGGCTGCTCTCTCAGCTATCGGCCAGATCAACATCTTTCGACAACTCGCCAACGGGCAGTCGGTGTTGAACGTCTATGGGTTCACGGGTTCAGCCCTGATCCCCACCTTGGCGACACTACTCTCCATGATCGCCGGCACGATGTTTGGAATCTGGCTGGGGCAGTTGATCTCTGAATATGGGATCCGCAACCAGGGTTTGTCCTTGATCATCTTCGCGGGGATCGTCTCCCGCATGCCTTCAGCGATCTTCTCACTGATGAGCGATCAACAGCACCGCTGGGTGATTCTCGTCATCCTGGCCTTGTTGGCTTTGGCCGTATTCGCGATCGTGTTTGTCCAGCAAGGAAGGCGGAACGTGCCGGTGATGTTCCCAGGACGGCGCGTCGGCAGCCGGATGTCGATGCCGGTGAAGAGCAACCTGCCCTTGATGGTCAATATGGCGGGCATGATCCCATTGATCTTCGCCCAATCCATCCTGACCTTTCCAGCGATTCTCGCCAGCTACTTTGTCGCTTCCAAGACTCCGGCGATTGCAAGCATTGCCAACTCTATCTACACGACATTCGGTGGAAATGGGTTCGTATACTACCTGATCTATTTCGTTATGATCGTTGTCTTTACCTTCTTCTACACCGATGTGCTGTTCACGCAACAAAACTACGGCGATAACCTGAAGAAGCAGGGCGCCCAGATCCCAGGTGTGGTGCGGGGGAGCCCCACCCAGAAATACCTTACCAAGGTGCAACGGCGCATCACCCTCCCAGGTGCATTTTTCCTGGCGTTTGTCGCCGTCCTGCCACCCATATTAAGTGTCGTCTTACCCGTTGGCGCCCGGTCAAATGCCTTGTTCTTGATGTCACCGGCAGGCTTGCTGATTGTGGTTGGCGTCGTCCGGGATACGTTCACAATCATCGACACCGAACTTAAATTGCATGGTTATGAAGAGAAACTGGTCAAAGGCTAAGCGCGAAGTATGTCAACGTTCATCGTCTTATTGGGACCTCCCGGAGCCGGAAAAGGTACGCAAGCTGAAGTTGTGGCTGATAAGCGGAGTCTTCCGCATATCTCTTCCGGCGATATTTTCCGGGAAAACTTGAAGAATCAAACCGAACTAGGCCAGAAGGCTCAGGCGTTTATGTCGCGGGGAGAATTGGTCCCCGACGACCTGACCATCGCGATGATCCGAGAGCGCTTGAAACAGCCGGATGCAAACAACGGCGCTGTATTGGACGGTTTCCCGCGCACACCAGCCCAGGCTGATGCGCTGGCAGGGATGCTCGCGCAACTTGGCGGCGCCGTCAAGGTAGTTCCGTACATCTCCGTTCCGGATGGGGTACTGGTTGAACGGCTGGGTGGGCGATGGACCTGCCGGGCGCAGGGGCACGTCTTCCATGAGAAGTTCAACCCTCCGAAGAATGCTGGCAAATGCGATTTCGATGGTTCGGAACTATACCAGCGGGAGGATGATCGGGCGGAGACGGTCGAGAACCGCATCCGTGTCTACAACCAACAGACCGCGCCGCTGATCGAATACTACCGCAAACACGACCTGCTCGTCGAAGTCGATGGAACCCAACCGATAGAAAAGGTCAGTGCAGATTTACTAAAAGCGGTTGGAGAGGCATAAAAAGCATGTCTTGGGAACGGCAAATCAACCTCAAGACCCCGCAAGAGATCCAGATCATGCGGGAGGCCGGCCGGATCAACGCCGAAGCTTTAGCGGCTGCCAAAGCCATTATCCGCCCTGGGGTGACGACTGCCGATCTGAATGCAGCCGCCGAAGAGGTGCTGAAAAAGTACGGCGTCTATTCGCCGTTCAAAGACTACCCGGGGCCGTATCCTTACCCCGCCAGCACCTGTGTGAGCGTCAATGAAGAACTGGTGCACGGTATTCCGAGTAAGCGCAAGTTGAAAGAAGGGGATATTGTCACCATGGATTGTGGAACGGTGTATCAGGGTTTTGTGGGTGACTCGGCATTTACAGCCGGGGTTGGCGAGATCTCCGAACTGGCTCAGCGCTTGTTGGATGTCACCGAGAAAGCCCTGTATGAAGGCATTGCGAAGATGTGCTCGGGGAACCACCTGGGTGATGTTTCCGCTGCAATCCAAAACTTTGTGGAGAGTCACGGCTTTCAGGTGACCCGCGAATATACCGGGCATGGGGTGGGTCGCCAAATGCATGAAGGCCCCCAGGCCCCGAACTATGGCATTCCGGGCCGCGGACTGGTCTTGAAGCCGGGGATGACCATCGCTCTAGAGCCGATGGTATTGGTCGGCACACCGGCGACACGCGTGATGCCGGACCAGTGGACGGTTTGTTCCTGGGATGGATCGCTGACCGCGCATTTCGAACACAGCGTTGCCATCACCGAAGGGAATCCACTGATCCTGACTGCGTTGTAGCGCTGTACGAGTGAATCCTGGCCCCTGTAGTGGCGGGTCCGGAAAGTATACGAGCAACTATCTTTATATTGCAGACCTGCCACTACAAGGTTGAGTAATCCTGCCAAACAGGTGATCAACTAGACGGAATAAGGTTCAAGTAGTATAATCTAGCCTTTGGCTGTAGAGAAGTGTACAGCCCGCAATTCAAGGAGTAATTGGCATGAAAGTATCACCATCCATTCGGAAGCGCTGCGCCAAATGTAAGATCGTCAAGCGTAATGGCCGGCTGTACGTCATCTGCGAAAACCCAAAGCACAAACAGCGACAGGGGTAATAAACAACTATGGCAAGAATTGAAGGTATCGACCTCCCCCGTAACAAGCGCATTGAGATTGGATTGCAATACATTTTTGGTATTGGCCCAACCCGCGCCCGCAAGATCATTTCAGCTACCCGTGTCAATCCGGACATCCGGGTCAAAGACCTGGAGGAAACTGACGTAGCCTCTCTGCGCGAATATATCACCAAGAATTATAAGGTCGAAGGCGACCTGCGCCGAGAAGTGCAAATGAATATCAAGCGGCTGATCGAGATCGGCTGCTACCGCGGCCTGCGACATCGCCGGAACTTACCGGTGCATGGCCAACGGACACGCACCAACTCGCGGACGCGCAAGGGACCAAAGAAAACGGTCGCCGGTCGCGGACGCCGCCGTGGTGGAAAGAAATAAGTCTGTTCTGCTGCCGGCTCAGGAAGGGACCCTCCTCCCTGCGGCTGCCTGGCCGGCGCAATGGATCGGTTTTGCCGTTTCTAGCAAGCCGTATCTAAACGAACGAAGGTAAATAGCGAGGAGTTATGGCTCAAAACGTACGCTCGACGCGTCGCGCAACAACTACGCGGAAGGTGAAGCGCACGCTGTCCTCCGGGCAAGTGCATATTTTCGCCTCTTTTAATAACACCATTATCACCATCACAGACCCACAAGGAAATACGGTCTGCTGGGGTAGCTCAGGATCAGCCGGCTTCAAGGGTTCACGAAAAAGCACGCCCTTTGCTGCCCGTCTGGCCGCGGAGCAGGCTATCAAGGTTGCCCAATCGATGGGCATCCAGGAAGTCGACCTGTTCGTCAAAGGTCCCGGACCGGGTCGGGAATCTGCGATCCGCGCTGTCCAAACGATGGGGATAAAAGTCCGTTCGATCTCGGACGTGACTCCGGTGCCGCACAATGGTTGCCGGCCTCCTAAGAAACGCCGCGTTTGATCGAAAAAGCGAGGGAATAACTGTATGTCAAAGTATCTAGGACCGGTATGTAGGTTGTGCCGGCGTGAAGGTGAAAAACTATATTTGAAAGGCGAACGCTGCTTTACGCCCAAGTGCTCTTTTGAGCGCCGTGAATTTGCGCCTGGCCAACATGGCCGGACCGCCGGCGGACGAAGCGATCGCCAGTCGGATTATGCCCGACAACTGCGCGCTAAACAGAAAGCGCGCCGTATCTATGGCATTTATGAGCGGCAGTTCAGTCGTTATTACAAGATGGCTTTGCGCCGTCGTGGGATGACGGGTATCAACCTGCTACAGGCGCTTGAAACACGGATGGATAACGTCGTTTTCCGGATGGGATTCACGCCCAACCGCGAAACGGCTCGGGTGTTGGTTTCCCACGGCCATTTCACGGTCAATGACCAACGCACAAACATCCCTTCGATGCTGCTTAAACCGGGCGATACTGTCGCTGTTCGGGAGCACTCGCGCGGCTTGACTTATTTCAAAGGCGTGAACGAAGTTGCGCAATCCCGGACCCTACCTGCCTGGCTGGATCGTGATCTGGCCAGCTTGAGTGGCAAGGTGATGCGTTTGCCTGAACGCGTTGAAATCGATGGGAATATGAACGAGCAGCTCATCGTCGAGTATTACTCGCGCTAAACACCAACTAGGCTGATACGCGGTATTTCAGGGTGTGTCAGCAAGGGGTTAAACGTGACTGGATTAAGTAACATGGTTACGCCGAAGGTCGAGCGTACGGCTGAGGCTCGCAATTACGGCAAGTTTGTTGTCAGCCCCCTCGAACGGGGCTACGGAGTCACCCTGGGGAATGCTTTGCGCCGGGTGCTGCTCTCCTCGTTGGATGGAGCGGCGATTACCTCCATCCGCGTTACGGATGTCTTGCACGAGTTTAGCGACATCCCTGGCGTGCGCGAGGATGTCATTCAGGTGATGCTGCAGGTTAAGCAGTTGCGCCTGATGCTTCACGATGTGGACACTGCCCACCTGCACCTCGAAGTGCGTGGGGAAGGGGTGGTGACAGCGGCGGATATTAATGTCCCTGCGGAAGTTGAAGTGGTTAACCCGGATCTCTATCTCTTTACGGTCGATGATCCCAAGACCAAGCTGGAGATCGACATGACGGTTGAGCGCGGGCGCGGCTATTCACCGGCGACCGAACGCAGCGGGCGTCTACCGATTGGCGAGCTACCGGTGGATGCAATCTACAGCCCGGTCCGGCGGGTGAATTGGAACGTCAGCTCCTCCCGTGTGGGGCAGAGCACCAATTATGACCGCTTGAATTTGGAGATCTGGACAGACGGGACGTTATCACCGGAGCACGCATTGGGCACGGCTTCCAAAATCATCATCGATCACCTGCGCTTTATGGCAGGCATCAGTGAAGAGACCTTGCTGGTGGGTGTGGAGAAAGAAACCCCCGGCAGCCGGCTGACCAGTGAGGCGGCAGAGACGCCCATTGAGAACCTTGACCTTTCTGTCCGGGTGTTCAACTCGCTCAAGCGGACGGGGATTGCGACAGTCGGAGATGTTTTAGAGTTGCTCGAAAAGGGTGACGAGGCAGTCATGTCCATCCGCAACTTCGGCGAGAAAAGTCTGGATGAACTCCGCCAGAAGATGGTCGAGAAGGGCTTCCTGCACGATGAAAAAGAATTGGTGGAGTAAGTAAACATGCGACATCAAGTAGCAGGTAAAAAATTAAGCCGCAGCAAGGACCAGCGCATCGGCCTCCGGCGGACCATGATCAACCAGCTTTTTGACCACGAGAAGATTTCCACAACGCGGGCGAAGGCTGAATCGATCCGTGGAGAGGCTGAAAAACTGATCACGCTGGCTCGTAACAGCGGCAAGGCTAACGAAATCGAGAAAGTCAATGCACGCCGCCAGGCGGCTGCGCGATTGAACAACCCCGACATGGTTAAAAAGCTGTTTGACGACCTCGGGCCGCGTTTTGAGAACCGCAACGGCGGATATACACGCATGCTCAAATTAGGCCCACGCCTCGGCGACGCCGCCGAAATGGTGCTTCTGGAGCTGGTCGAAGAGTAATCCCTCCCTGGGATCATCCTTCCGGCCAAATGGACCGGATCGGAATGGCACGTTACCAAGTTATCCTAGCCTACGACGGCACCCATTTCAAAGGGTACCAACGCCAGGCACAAGCCAGAACGGTGCAGGCTGTGGTCGAGGCTGCGCTCAGGCAGCTCGGTTGGCGCGGGCGAGCGGTGCTCTCCGCAGGGAGAACCGACAGCGGCGTCCACGCCAGCGGGCAGGTGATCGCATTCGACCTTGAATGGGCTCACCCAGTCGAAGAGCTGCTCAGCGCGTTGAACGCAAACCTGCCGGAGGCCGTGGCTGCCCGAGATATCCAGGTGGCAGACCCAGCATTCCAGCCGCGCTTCTGGGCAGTGTCTCGGCGTTACCGGTACCGCGTGTTTTGCCAGGCCACACGCGACCCTTTGCGAGAGCGCTACGCCTGGCGAGTTTGGCCTCCCGTGGAGCTTTCCCTTCTCCATGAGGCGGCTGAGGTGATCACCGGGGTACATAACTTTCGTGCTTTCGGGTCACCACCGAGGCCGGGTGGGAGTACGCAACGCGAGGTGTTCTCGGCGGAATGGCAAGCAGATGGTGATGCCCTGGTTTTTGAAGTCTGCGCCAATGCCTTTCTTTACCACATGGTTCGCCGCCTGGTTTTTCTCCAGGTGCAGGTGGGCCAGGGAAGACTCCGGGTAGCCGACTTGAAGATAGGCCTCGATGAAGGTGCAGGACTGACCCCCGGACTGGCGCCTGCACACGGACTGGTACTCGTTGCAGTGCAATACCCGCCGCAAACGGGAATGGAGCCCGCCTGGGCGGGATTGGATAACCAGAAAATATTTGCCGATGGTTGCAAACCAACTTTGGCAGCAAGTGGAGAAGATAACCGTGGACAAGACTTACGTCCCTAAAGGCCAGATGGTACACGAATGGGTGCTGGTAGATGCCAACGAACAGACTTTGGGCCGCTTGGCCACGCTGGTTGCCAGTCACCTGCTGGGGAAAAATAAACCTACCTTTACTCCCGGCGTTGATACCGGCGAGTTCGTGGTGGTGGTGAATGCCAGCAATATCCGGGTAACCGGCAACCGATTGACCGAAAAATTTTACTATGCTCATTCCGGCTACCCGGGTGGGCTCAAGGCAACACGCCTGCGCGACCAGATCCAAAACCGCCCAGACCGTGTCATCCGTGCAGCGGTGTGGGGGATGCTCCCTCACAATAAGCTGGGTCGTAAGCTGATCAAGAAGCTAAAGGTTTATGGCGGCGCTGAGCACGAGCATCAAGCTCAGAACCCGCAGCCGATAGCATAAAGGAGCAGGAGAGATATGGCAGTTCAATACTACGAAGGAATTGGTCGCCGCAAAGAAAGCACCGCTCGCGTGCGATTGATGAGCGGTAACGGTCGTTTCATGGTGAATGAAAAGACCGCCGATGCTTATTTTACTCGCTTGGGCGATATCGATACGATCGTTGCTCCGCTCAAGGCTGCAGGCCAGGAGCTGGCAACCTATGATATTACCGTGCTCGTCCACGGCGGCGGTGTCACCGGTCAGACCGATGCGGTCCAGCTTGGGGTGGCTCGCGCGTTAACCAAGATGAACCCCGATTTCGGCGCCGTTATGCGCAAGAACGGCTTCTTGACCCGTGATCCCCGCGTCAAGGAACGGAAGAAGCCTGGTCTCAAGCGCGCACGCAAGGCGCCGACCTACACCAAGCGTTAATTTGTCGATCAGCCGCTGGTTCATCCAGCGGACCATTACGCTGGCGCTGATTTACGACCAACGGGAACGCAGTCTGCCTGGCAGACCTTGGAATGCGCATTCTGCGCAAACCCTGGCCGAGAAGATTGCGTTTCTTTGGTTTAACGACGGATTAATTTGTTGATCGAAGGTATGTATTAATGCAAACATCTTTTATTACGAAAGGCGAGTCCTATGAGCGTTGTAAATAAAACCGGGGGAATCACGTTATTGGGACTGGGCAGTGGACAGCCGGAGAAGCTTACGCGAGAGGCCTGGGATTGGTTGATGGAAGCTCCCGTCGTTGCCGTACGCTCGAATACACATGCGATCATCACCCAACTGCCGGTGCAGGTGGAACGTATTGAATTAATCAAAACCCAGGCGGCATCCTCGAACCAAACAGAACAATTGGCAGACCTGGCCGGACAATTGTTGCAACTGGCCAACCAACCCGGAGGTGTAACGTACGCGACCCCGGGAAACCCCCTTGAAGACGATGCCGTTGCGGTGTTGGTTTTGGATAGGGCCCGAGAGGCGCAGCTCTCCGTGCGGGTGATCGCAGGGGTCGGTTTAGCCCAGGCAGCCCTGGAGAGTCTTGGGCAAACCTCAAGGAATCTATCTGTAACCGTGGATGCGCTCGAGCTGGCCAGTCTGCACACCCCATCCTTCCCGCCCACTGCACGGGTGGTGGTGACCCAGGTCGAATCGCAAGAAATTGCAGCGGCCATAAAGGCAGTTTTACTCGAAATCTATCCGCCCGATTTCCCGGCGAGGATATTGTTTGGCCAGGAAGGTGCACAGACGTATCCACTGGGTGAGATAGACCAGGCGGTAGGATATTCTCCCTACACACGATTAGCGCTGCAGCCCCTGGGGGAGGGTACCTCTTTGGAAGCGTTCCAGGAGATCATCGCCCACCTGCGCGCTCCGGACGGCTGCCCGTGGGATCGCCAACAGACCCACTTGACCTTACGAAAACACCTGTTGGAGGAATCATACGAAGCCATTGATGCCATGGACAGGCAGGATATGGCAGGGATGATCGAAGAATTTGGGGACTTGCTGCTCCAGATCGTGCTGAATGCCCAGATTGCCAGCGAAACGGGTGAGTTTCACATGGCGGATATCATCCATGGAATTTACGCCAAGATTGTACGCCGGCATCCGCATGTTTTTGGAGATGTGAGCGTTGATGGGGTAAAAGGGGTGCTGGTCAACTGGGAGAAATTGAAGGCAACCGAGCGGGAAAACAACGGCGATGCCAACCATAAGAAGGGCTTACTTGACGGAGTGCCAATTTCCTTCCCCGCTTTGGCACAAGCACATGAGATCCAGGAGCGAGCCACCCGGGTAGGGTTCGACTGGCCGGACGTGCAGGGTGTGTTCGATAAGATCCTGGAAGAGATCGAGGAAGTGCGCAGCGCCCCGAATGCACCGGCACGCGAAAGTGAATTCGGGGACCTATTCTTTGCGCTGGTCA
>JAQTMA010000063.1:0-5876 GCA_028714615.1 Anaerolineaceae bacterium
GTGCTGCTGCTCTCCGGCGAAGACGACCCGATCACTCCGCCGGCCAATGCCCAACAGGTCGCCAACAACCTGCCCAACAGCCTGGCTCTGGTTGCCCCCGGTATGGGGCACAACGTCATTAACCGCGGATGCCTCCCGAAAGTGGTCGCCGATTTCATACAGGCTGGCAGCATCCATAACCTGGAAGCCACCTGTGTCCAGCAAATCGCACCGATGCCCTTCTTCACCAGTTTCACAGGACCCTGATAATAGTAGGTTGCAGATTGTAGATTTCTGATTGTTAAGTAACCACTAATCAGAAATCTACAATCAGAAATCAGAAATCAAATGATTGAAGTTACCGATCTATACAAAACCTTCGGTTCAGTTCAGGCGCTGTGCGGCGTCGAGTTCACCGCCCCGGATGGCCAGATCACCGGGTTGCTCGGCCCCAACGGCGCCGGGAAGACCACCACTCTGCGCATCCTGTATACCCTGCTCAAACCGGACCGCGGCGTCGCTTGCGTGGACGGATTTGAAGCCACTACCCATTCGTTGGAGGTACAGCGTCGCATCGGAGCCTTGCCTGATTCGCATGGTTTATATCCCCGGCTTACAGCCCGCGAGAATATCCGCTATTTCGGCGAATTGCATGGATTGCAAGGCGCCCAGTTGGAAGGAAGCATTCACCGCCTGATCCAGTTGCTAGAAATGGAAGATTATGCGGACCGGAGAACGAAAGGATTCTCCACCGGACAACGCCTGAAAGTCGCTATTGCCCGCGCCCTGGTGCACGAACCGCAGAATATCATTCTGGATGAACCCACCAACGGCCTGGATGTGATGAGCACGCGAGCGATGCGCGCTTTTATCGTCCGTTTACGGGAGGATGGCAAGTGTGTGCTCTTCTCCAGCCACATCATGCAAGAAGTGTCAGCGTTATGCGATAATATTGTAGTGATCGCCCAAGGCCGGGTGATGGCCTGTGGCACCCCTGAACAACTCAAACAAACTACCGGGAAGGATAATCTGGAAGACGCGTTCGTCGAAGCAATTGGGAGCGAAGAGGGCCTGGGATGAAGCGCGGCAGAAATATCTGGGTGGTCTTTCGTAAGGAAATGGTTGATAATCTGCGTGACCGACGGTCGGTTTTCAGCGCGAGTATCACTCCCTTATTCATGCCACTCTTCCTGGTAGCCCTCATTATGGTTATCGGAAAGAATTTGATTGTCGACCCAATCGAAAAACCGCTGTTTCTGCCCGTGGTCGGAGCACAGCACGCACCATCGTTAATTCAATACCTCGAGCAAAACGGTGTAACGATCCAGACAGCTAATGCCGACCCGGAAAGCACAGTGCGCACCGGCGCTGCCGATGTGATCGTTGTGATTTCCCCCGATTTCGGTACACTTTTTAAGGAAGGAAACCCGGCTGCCATCGACATCATCGTGGATAGTTCACGCCAATCAGCCGCAGGTACTGTCGAGCGTGTCCGCAATCTGCTGGCGCAATACAACTCCCAGATCGCTTCCCTACGTTTGCTGGCCCGCGGTGTCAGCCCACAAGTAGCCAGTCCCCTGGCAGTCAACACGATCAACGTGGCTACCCCACAGAGCCAAACGTTGACCTTCCTGAATATGATGCCCTTCTTAATTGTCGTGGTGATCTTCATGGGAGGTATGTACGTGATCATCGACACCACCGCGGGAGAGCGCGAACGCGGTTCCCTCGAGCCTTTGTTGATCAACCCGGCGACGCGCGAGGAGTTCGTGCTTGGAAAGCTTCTTGCGTCACTCCCTTTTGCTTGCGCCACACTCATGCTTGCCCTGTTCGGTTTCTGGGTAGCCTTTGATCTCATTCCCCTCGAAAAATTTACCGGTTTTCCATTAACGATCGATGTCTCCACATTGCTGTCCATTTTCTACATCTCCCTTCCGATGATCCTACTTGCTTCAGGACTCCAGGTGGTCATCGCCACATTTACTCACAGTTTCAAGGAAGCCCAAACGTACCTGGCCCTGCTCCCCCTGGTGGCCGGTCTCCCGGGCGCTTTTTTGACCTTTTTACCGATCCACGCCAGCCTGGGGACCATGTTCATCCCTGCTTTTTCCCAGTCTCTGCTGATCAACCAGGCGATGCGGGGGGAACCTATCCAGCCTGCTTTCGGGTGGCTCTCCGCCGCCGTTACCATGGGGGTATCCTTGCTACTGGTTTGGGTAGCTATCCGGCTATATCAAAACGAGAGGGTGATTTTTGGGAATTGAGCCTATGCCGATCAACTGGTATACCCTGCATAGCCAACCGCATAAAGAAGACCTGCTTTGGCAGCAGGTACTCTCCCGTGGTTTTGAGTGTTTTTATCCACGCATCCGAGTTACCCCGATCAATCCGCGATCCCGGAAAATCCGCCCGTATTTTCCGGGATATATGTTCGTCCACACCGACCTCGATGCTTCCGGATCCTCGATCTTCCGGTGGATGCCGTATGCCACCGGACTGGTCTCCTTTGGAGGCGACCCTGCTACGGTTTCAGATGCCCTGGTCAATGCTCTGAAGCGACGGATCATGGAGATCGAGCAAGCCGGCGGCGAATTCTTCGAATCCGTGCATCCCGGAGACCCAGTATTGATCGAAGATGGACCTTTTGCCGGTTATGAGGCCATCTTCGATGTACGTTTGCCTGGAACCGAACGAGTGCGCGTTTTGCTCAAAATGCTCAGCCACCGGGTTTTATCGGTTGAGCTGCAGGCTGCTTCGATCAAAAAGAAAAAGAAATAATGCCCCAATTGCAAAAGATCGCATGCAGAAATCAGCGTGCGATCTTTTCCTATCGGAGCATTCCGTTTATGCTGCGATCTTCACCTGGGGCAAATGCTCGGTGATCTGCCTGGCGTTTTCTTCCGGGTAATCGAAATCCTCCAATTGGCCGGCGTTATAAGCCTGGTAGGCTGCCAAATCGAAATGACCGTGACCCGACAGGTTGAAGAGGATCACCCGCTTCTCACCTTTCTTCCTGGCGTCCAGAGCCTCATCGATCGCGGCCCGGATGGCATGCGCCGATTCCGGGGCCGGTAGGATTCCTTCGGTTTGAGCAAACTGCACGGCTGCCTGGAAGGTAGCGATCTGGGGTACCGCTACGGCTTCGATATAACCGCTGTCATACAATGCACTCAGGACAGGCGCCATGCCGTGATAACGCAATCCACCTGCATGGATGGCTGCGGGGATAAAATCATGCCCGAGGGTATACATTTTGACGATCGGCGCCATGCGTCCCGTGTCGCCATAGTCGAAGGCATACACCCCTTTGGTTAGAGAGGGCGTCGCCGTCGGTTCGACAGCCAGCAAGCGTGTGCGCGTCCCGTTGCGCAGGTTGTGCCGCAAGAAGGGGAAGGCGATCCCCGAGAAATTCGATCCACCGCCCACACAACCGATGACCACGTCCGGATATTCTTCAGCGTGATCCATCTGTTTCAAGCATTCTTCCCCAATCACCGTCTGGTGCAACAGTACGTGATTGAGCACCGATCCCAAGCTATACTTCTTGTGTCCACCCGATTTCGCTGCTACCTCAACCGCCTCAGAGATGGCAATCCCCAGGGAACCGTTGGAATCTGGATCATTCACCAGGATGTCGCGCCCGGAATCGGTGCGGTCGGAGGGGCTGGCGTAGACATGCGCTCCAAACGTTTCCATCAAAAAGCGCCGGTAGGGTTTCTGCTGGTAAGACACCTTCACCATGTAGACTTCTAGATCCAACCCGAACAACTTACAGGCCATCGCCAGAGCAGAGCCCCATTGACCGGCGCCTGTCTCCGTGGTCAGAGCACGCGTCCCGGCCGCCTTGTTGAAGAATGCCTGGGGAACGGCGGTGTTGGTCTTGTGGCTCCCGGAAGGAGAGACGCCTTCGTATTTATAGTAAATGTGGGCAGGAGTGTCCAGAGCCTTCTCCAGACGCCGGGCGCGCAGTAGAGGGGTAGGCCGGTAGAGTTTGTAGATCTCACGCACTTCTTCCGGAATTTCAATATAGCGTTCGGTCGATACCTCTTGCTGGATCAATTCCATCGGGAAGAGCACCGATAGGAAATCCGGGGTGACGGGTTCCTGGGTAATGGGATTCAGAACCGGGGCAGGGGCGACCGGAGAATCAGCGTTGATGTTGTACCAGAAACGCGGAACTTCGTTCTCGTCGAGTTGAAAGCGGGTTTGTTCTGTCATGATCAATCTCCTCTCGTGATTCAATTTGGATGCAGTGCCCAGAGGGCACGATTGCTTAACAAAATGTTCCAATCAACGGCAGCATGCTACCGCCTGAATTTGTAGCACTTACCGCATTGACTAACGTCAGACCCATGTCTTCCATCGCCTCATCCAGGTTGGCCTGGGCAATCGGGCGAGCGTGGTCGGTGCCAGCACGGATGATGTCCACAATCCGCTCGGGGTGGACCATCAGCTCGATCCTTCGCTGGCGAATCGGAGCGAGTGAAGCATTGAGTACCTCTACCAGGTGGTGTTTCACGGCCACATCGCCAATCCTACCTTCCCTGTAAAGCCGCTTCATCTCTGCAACACCCTCCGGGTGCGGATCGAATACGTCCAGGTAGGTGAAAACCGGGTTGCCTTCCACGTGACCGGGATCATTGGGATGGATGCGAGCGGGGTCGGTGTACATCCTCATGACCTTACGAGATGTCTCTTCAGGGGTGTCGCTGATCAGGATCTGGTTCCTATATGACGTGTGCATCGTCCGGTTGTCCGTCCCGGGCAGGCGCGGCATGGCGGAAAGCAAAGCTTGCGGTTCGGGGAAAATGGGATGGTAGAGCTGGTTGTAGCGCCGGGCGATCTCTCGCGCCAGTTCCAGGTACGGTAGCTGGTCCTCTCCCACTGGGACGGTGTCGGCTTTATAAACCAGGATGTCGGCTGCCTGAAGAACCGGGTAGGTCAACAAACCCAGGGATGGCTGCAGATTGAGTTCCTTGACCTGCTCTTTAAATGTGGGGTTGCGCTCTAACCTGGAGACGGTCACCAACATGCTGAATAGCATGGCGAGCTGCACGTGCTGCGGCAGGGCCGACTGCAGCAACAGGGTTGACCGCTCCGGGTCGATTCCTGAGGCCAGCCAGTCGGCTGCTACCTGGATGGTGTTTTCACGGACCGCCTCTGAGTGGATATAATCCGTAGTTAATGTGTGCAGGTCAGCCAGCAGGAAGAAACACTCGTAGGTGTCCTGTAGAGTAGCCCAGGTTTGCAGCGTCCCAACCAGGTGGCCGATATGGCGCGCTCCAGTCGTACGGTGTCCGGTTAATATTCGTCCTTTGGTCTCCATCTATCTCTCCTTAAAACAAAACGCGGTCATCCCATCATGGGGACGAACGCGCTCCGGTCCGTGGTGCCACCCCGGTTAGGTCCAGCCGTTAAAGAAAAAACCCGTGCATGATGCAACGGGAATTCGGCCAGCCTCACTCGATTTCGGGTACGACAGAATAACTCTGCTTATACCCTTTGCCCTGATAACGGTGGCAATTCCGGCGCGGGCTATTCGGGAATCTCTCTTTCGCCCGGCAACTCCGAGGTCCATTCTGGGCTGACTTTCGGGCAGGCTCTCACCGTTCCCTGCTCTCTGTACCGCCGTTCCAACCCGTACTCGTCCTCATCAACGTCTTTATTATTGTTCTGTGATTATATAGTGGAATTTGGAAATGTCAAGATCATTTTGGAGGTGGATTTTCACCTTGCTGGGTTTCAACTGGGGATTGGCCAGGCTGATCAGCACAATTAATTGAACGATGTCTTATCTACCAATATGGATCTAATTTGTATCTTACCACGTATTATTGGGTAGGAGATTAACACAATCATTCAGATCCAAAATTCAACAGGAGGGTTAGAAATGATGA
>JAQTMA010000063.1:5976-18905 GCA_028714615.1 Anaerolineaceae bacterium
GCCGCCTGCATTGCCCGGCAATATTCTTCCACTAAGCCAGCCGCTTCCATGCGGCGTGGGGTGGCAAAACCAAGGCTGGCCGTAAGCTCCTGGGGAGTCTGGGTCATCATGCGGTGACGCTTGATCTCAAAATACGCCCCCTGGTCGACCATCAGCTCAAAGCTATAGGTCGAGTGCTCCAGCTCGCGCAGTGGGATTTCAAAGCGGGCCAGCCGGCTGAGGATTTCTGCCGCCAGGCGCTCCCGCCCGGCGCCATCCAGGTTTTCGACGGCTGCCAACGTATGGCTGTAATCCATCCCCCCGAAGCGGTATAGGGCGGAGGCCAGCACACGCTGTTCACCCTGGGGATCAAAACTCACCAGGCGGCACCAGTCTTCACTGGACGATAAAGTGCCGAGGGTTTTCGCTCGAGCCTCTAATGCAGAACTTGTCTCAACCAAATAATCGGAGCGATCGGCATACTTTACCAGGGTAGGGACTTCCTCGCGCGCGACGCGCTTGATCTCTTCGCCGGTCGATCTCACCTCTTGCAGCGGGTCGGACAGCATCTTTTGAACAGCATGTTCTAAAACCCGGGCGTTGGCAGTCATACCTACATTCGCCAGGGAGGCAGCAGGCAGCAAAAACCGGCACACATCGATATACTGGGACCGGATTCGGCGGTCCCAGGCAGCATCGCTTTCAGCTTCCTGTCGAGGTAATTCCTGTTGCACAGCCGCGCGCACCATCGGCAGCGCCTGGTTGTACGTCGCGAATAGGTCCCGGCAGGTATCCGTGTACAACTGGCGCAATTCGGGGTTGTCGAGCTCAGCAGGGATGTAGTATGCTTCAGGAGTCCACTTCTGGTAACGGGTGGATTTCTCTGTATATGAGGCTAAACGGTTGGATTCGATCGATTCGATGGCCAGTCGCGAAACGTTCTCGATGGCAATATGTAGCACAGCATGCTCAGCAACCGAAGCATGTCCATATCCGACCACCCACTTCTCGTGGAATTGGGCGCTCTTTTCATCCGTCAGCTCGGCGGCTATCTCCCGGAAGCTCTCTGGCGAACGGGAGGTCTTCGCAAACGTCACCGCGATCGTTTCCGGGCTGAGCTGGCGCGGATTGAGCAAGTAAATTTGGCGTTCATGACTCATGTGACTAATATCCCTCGGGCCGAACGGATATCATCCTGGATCTGCATGAGCAGATCAGCAACCGAGGCAAACCGCTGCTCGTTGCGCAGACGCTCGACAAACTCAATGCGAACGCTGTGGTTGTATAAATCCTGGTCGAAATCGAGGAGATGGGCTTCCAGCCGGATCGGTACCGGGCTGGCTTCAAAGGTTGGACGTGATCCAATATTGATCACTGTTGCATGTCGCTCGCCGTCAACCAGCGCCCACCCCGCGTAGACGCCGTTCTCAGGCAGCATCCATTCCGGCCAGAGGCTCAGGTTGGCTGTAGGGATGCCCAGTTGCCGCCCGCGCGCGTCTCCCGGAACGACCTTCCCTTCCACAGCATACAATCGCCCGAGCATCTGCGCAGCCCGGGACACATTTCCTCCAGCCAGCAACCCACGGATCTGGCTGGAGGAGACGAGCTCCCCGTCGACCTCAACCGGTGGGATTACTTCCAATTGGTAACCCAGTAAATCGCCCAGGCGTTTGAGGGTAGGCACATCGCCCTCCCGGTTTCGTCCCAGGGTGAAGTTAAAGCCCACCCACAACCGGCTCATGTGCAGTTTCTGTTTGAGACCGGCCATAAAATCAGACGCCGAGGCGTTGGCCAATTCGCGAGTAAACGGGAGTGTGATCACCACATCTGCCCCCCATTCGCCAAGCAATTGAGAACGGTCCTCAGGCGTGCATAAGTAAAATGGGCCAGATTGTCCGCGCAGGACGACTGAAGGATGGGGGTAAAAGGTGAGGACGACCGCCTGCGCCCCAACCGCATGGGCGCCGCTCACCAGATTCTTTAAGATTTCTTGGTGCCCACGGTGTACCCCGTCAAATGAACCGATGGTCAGCCATGATTCAGGCGCATTGAGTTCTACCAGGGATGCGTATTGTTGCATTTCGACTCGGTCTGGAAGGGATCGTATAGTTGCTATCAAGAAGATGGCCGGGCGATTACCCAGATCATGAGAAGAACACTTTGCGTGGTTGCCACTCGCGAGCATCCGCGTCGACTTCCATCAGAGCCACCAACTCGCCCTGTTGGCTGATCGCACGCGCCCACCCATTGGCGCCGGCGTCAGCCGAAATGCGGTGACCGTGCCGAATCGCATCAACCTGCTCGTCCCCTAGCTCCACGGCTGGCCAATCGGAGAGCGCTTCCGCCGCTGGGATGAGATACTGGTACCAATTTCCGGCGTCGAATGATTCGCGCAACCGGCGCAGAGGAACCGCATCGCGCAATGTAAAGCGCCCGCTCTTGGTCCGGCGCAAACCGATCAGGTGCGCACCGCAGCCCAAGACGTTGCCCAGGTCGTGCGCCAGGGAGCGGACGTACGTGCCCGACGAACAATAGACATCGATAACCGCTTCTGGAGGCGCCCATTCGAGCAATTCGAGATTATACACATTGATCTTGCGCGGTTGCAAATCGACTTCTTCGCCTTCGCGAGCCATTTCGTAGGCTTTACGGCCTTTCACCTTTACAGCCGAATACGGCGGGGGAACCTGTTCGATCTCACCGATAAACTGTTTCAAGGATTCCTCAAACTGCTCCTCGGTAATATCGACCGGCGCCTGGCTGGTGACCCGGCCATCGGCATCATAGGTATCGGTGCTGGCCCCGAGCCGGATGATGGCTTGATAGCGTTTATCCGACGCCGAAACATATTCGCTCAACCGGACGGCCGGACCAATCAGAATGACCAGTACTCCCGAAGCTCGCGGGTCGAGCGTCCCGGTATGGCCAGCGCGGCGGATGCCCGTTCCTTTTCGAATGATCTGAACCACGTCGTGTGACGTCAATCCAACCGGCTTATCCACTACCAATACGCCGGAGATAGCGTTCTTTATATCGAAATTGCCGTCTTCCATCCTGTTATCTCCCCAATCCACTGAAAGTCTGGATGTTCAACTGGTCCTTGCAGCTCTGATGTCGGGTTGGTTGAATGACACCCACAAACCCTTTCATGCACTCTCTATCCCCATCGAACGGCGAACTACCAACATTTTAACTGGAACCCCACAATATATAGAGATCAATTATAGCGAATTAATAAAAGAATTTCCACTTTTTATGTTTGCAACAAGGGCATGGTTTCATCCAGAACGCGCTGTTGGATTTCTGCCAGGGATCCGGTGATTTCAGCTCCGGAAGCTGCCGCATGCCCGCCACCGCCAAAGCGGAGCGCAACCTGGGACACATCCACCCCGGGAACTCCCCGCCAGCTTACTTTAACCTTACCTCCGCGTTGCTCCACAAAGATTATCGCAATGTCCGACTCATCGATGGTTGAAAGAATATTGATCAGGTCAGCGTCGTCATTGCCAGGGTAGTTTACGGCCGCCCGGTCTGCCAACGTCAAGCTGGTCCAAACCATCCTTCCTTTTTGCTCGAGGCGGGAGAGGCCTGCCCCCCAGTACCGCGCAGCATCAAATGAACGCCGCACCAATGCCCGGTTGTATAGCTCGGGTAGATTGGTCCCGATTTCCATCAGACTCGCCGCCAGGCGGAGCGCTTCAGGGGTCATGTTCGAGGTACGGAAACCGATGGTATCGCTGATCAATCCGGTCAGTAATGCTGCGGCGATCTCGGGAGATACTTCGAATCCCCAAGCCGGTAAATACTCGGCCAGGATAGCAGAGGTAGCCACCGCTGTGGGCACCACGAGGTTCAGTCGGGCGAAGTTCAAGTTTGTGACGTGGTGGTCGATGTTGATATCTGCAGTTGCATAACCATTCAAGGCTTCTCCTGCCCGCGCCAGGTCAGAGCAATCCACCACGATGACGGTGTCGAACTCACCGCTTGGGCGGCGAACCACCCGGTCGCTTCCAGCCAGGTGCCGGAAGGATTTGGATATGCCATCCGTTAACACCATCTGGACATTTTTCCCGGCGCTTTGCAGAGCCAGACCCAAACCCAACAAGGATCCGATGGCATCACCATCCGGGTGGATGTGCGACACGATCAGAACCTGTTGTGCATCGTGCAAACGGTGTCCGATGGGTTGGTAATCTATCTCAATCATTATGTGTATCGACCCCCTGCTCTTTCTTTTCTTCAGCTTCGTGTAACTCGGTCAACAACTTTTCAATATGGTCGGCATTCTCTGGTGTTGGATCCCAGTGAAAACGCAGCCGGGGAAAAACGCGCAAATCGACCTTACCGGCCAACTCAGAGCGCAGAAATCCGGCTGCGTGTTGCAGTCCCCGGATGACTTCTTGCGCGCGTGCGACCCCTTCAACCGCCGACACATAAACATCTGCATACGCCAGCTCCCGGTCCACTTTGACATCCGTGACCGTGACTCCTGACAGACGCGGATCATTTACTTTCACAATGATCGTTTGCGCGAGCTCCTGGCGGATCCGATCTGCGATGCGCGTCAATCTTAATTTGGAAGGCATTCTTCAGGCACTCCTGGCAATCCCGGCTTACGCTTTGGGGGCGCCAACCCGTTCGCGGACGTAAGCTTCGAGAATATCGCCCACCTGGATGCTGTTGAATCCTTTGAGAGCGATGCCACACTCAAATCCCTGGCGTACTTCGCGAACGTCTTCTTTCTCATGCTTGAGGGAGGATACTTCGCCATCGAAAACCGGTTTCCCGGCGCGCTGCACACGCACTTTCGAATTTCGGCGCAGTTCCCCTTGCAACACTTTACACCCGGCAATATCTCCAAGTTTCGAAATGTGGAAGATAGCCAACACTTCAGCCTTGCCGACCGTCGTTTCCTTGAATTCCGGTTCGAGCATGCCTTTCAGCGCTTTTTCGACGTCTTCAGTCAGGCGATAGATAATGTCATACAGTCGGATGGACACGCCTTCAGTTTCGGCCAGGCGCAGCGCAGCCGGCTCAGCTTTGACATTGAAACCCACCATGATTGCATTCGAAGCTGAAGCCAGTAAGACATCGTTTTCGCCAATGTTGCCGGTTTCGGCATACAGGATATTAACCTGGATGTCGCCTTTCGAAAGGTCGCGCAGAGAGGTGATGATTGGCTCAAGTGAGCCCTGAACGTCTGCTTTGACAATCAGGCTCAACGCCTGGACTTTGCCCGCCTTATAGCGCTCGAAAAGTTCTTCAAGCGTGACTTTAGGTCCGGCAGGCACCTGGAGGTCTGCCACTTTATGCTCTTCCACCAACGCCCGGGCTTCTTTCTCAGACGGCATGGTTTGGAACAGGTCGCCTGCCTGGGGTACGTTATTGAGGCCGAGCACCGCTACTGGGGTAGAAGGTCCGGCCTTGCGAATTTTGCGGCCCCGGAAGTCGAACATGGCTCGCAAGCGGCCAAATGCCTTCCCGGCCAGAACCACGTCTCCCAACTCGAGCGACCCGTTTTGTACGAGTAAGGTGGCAATTACGCCCTTGGCCCGATCGAGTTCGGCTTCGATCACCGTACCGAACACTTTACCATCCGGGTTGGCCTCGATATCGATACTATCCGTCACCAGTTGCACCGCCTCGAGCAGATCTTCAAGGCCTTTGCGCTGCTTGGCCGAGACCGGGATGATCATGGTGTTTCCACCCCATTCGTCTGGCACTAAGCCTGTGTCAGCGAGCTGGTGTTTAACAAAGTCCGGGTTTGCATCTGGGCGGTCGATTTTATTCAACGCCACCACAATCGGCACACGCGCAGCTTTAGCGTGCGCGATGGCTTCGCGGGTTTGCGGCATGACCCCATCGTTTGCGGCAACGACCAGGATGACAACGTCCGCGCCTTGCGCCCCACGCGCGCGCATGGCCGTAAAGGCGGCATGACCCGGAGTATCCAAAAACGTGATCAGTTTCCCCTGGTGTTCCACCTGGTATGCACCAATATGTTGGGTGATCCCACCGGCTTCACCTCCAGCTACATTAGTGTGCCGGATCGCATCGAGCAAGGTGGTCTTCCCGTGATCGACGTGACCCAGGATGGTGACGACCGGAGCCCGACGGACCAGCTTGTTTTTCGGCTCCTTCAGAATTAACTGACGCCACACCGGAGTCTCCCCGGCTTCTTTTTCTTGAATGACTTCCGGGATTTCCAGGCTGGCTTCGAAACCCAGCTCAGAAACCACTACCGCCGCCGTATCATAATCGATCTGCTGGTTGATATTGGCCATAACGCCATTCGCCATGAGGATCTTGATCACCTGGATCGGACTGGCTCCGATCTTGAGGGCAAGATCCCGGACGCTGATGCTGCCAGGTAATTCAATTTTATTTTGGACTGTCTCGCTCATGTGGTACCTCCTCGTTTTGCGCACCACTCCATTAGATCACCCAAGGGCCAGGGAAAACCAACCCGCTGTTCATTGGGTCGGAGTGGGCCAATTTCCACCCTCCGACGAGCGAGATGAGAAGCGAGTTAAGTGATCATTCCATCCAACCCGGATACATCCATTGGTTTATCCCTGGGGTAGGGTTTCTTCCTCTGGTTCTTCAGGCAGGGTGGCCAGAAACGCTCGAAAGCGTTCCCGGTCCTGATCAGTCAGGTCCACTTTTAGAGCACGCGCTACTGCCCCGGCCAATCCGTGCTCCCAGCAGGAGCGCCGGTTGTGGAGATAGACTCCCCGGCCCGACAGTTTTCCAGTGGGATCGATCATGATCCCGCCCGGTGTGCGCACCAGGCGGATCAATTCCCGCTTCGGCAAGACCATCCGGCAACCGGCGCAGGTCCGCTGGGGCGCGTGCTTAACTCGATTCTTGGTTTTCCCAGCCAAGATTGCTACTCTTTTTCCTTACGATTCCCAATTACCCCATTCGCCGCCGCCGCGTTTGTGTTTCTTGCGGACGACCATCATGCCACGATCGGGGTCGAATTCAACCTCAACATGTTTCTTCTTCTTGCCCTTCTTCTTGCCCTTCTTGCCGTCGCCCTCTTCATCGGTCTCTTCTTCGACCGCGGCGACCTCCAAGACTTCGGGTTTCAAGGCAAATAACTCGTCCAGCGATGTCGCCTCTTCCTCTTCAGGTAGGACGGCTTCAACGGCCGGGAGTGTTTCTTCGACCGCAGACTCAGCTTCACCTGTTACCACAGGTTGTTCTTCCACCTGCTCCTCGGGAGAAGGCTCTTCGATCGGTACAATCACCGGTGGAGCTGCCGGTGTTTCGATTTCCGTCACCTCCATTGCTTCAACCGGCGGTGTTTCGACAACGGTCGTAGCTGCGGTCTGTTCAGCCATCACCCTGTCGATCTCTTGCATCGCCTTGGGACCAATACCCTGCAGCGCGAGAACACTATCTGGAGCCAACTTCATGCGTATCGCCAGGTCGCCAAGGCTGGTAAACCCGGCGTCGCTGAGAATGGTGCTGATGTGGTCCGGAAGCCCGGCGTCGAATAGCGAAAGGACAAACAGGCTGTCGGGGATCGAAGCGCGTAATTCCTGCAAGCGCTGATCTTCAGCCTTTTTCTCGGCCTGGCGCTTGGTCGCAGAGCGGCGCTCGATGCGGTCTACGAATTGATTGAGTTGATCGTACTCTTCGGGAGTTAATGCCCTGCCTTCGGATTTCTTCACCAGCAGTGCACCCACCTGACCAATTCGCTCGGCTTCGGCTTCAGCCTGGGCTGCCATGGCTGGATCGGTGCGAACTTTGTTGAGGGTATCGTTGGCTGCTTCAGGCAGGCTCTTGATATCGATGCGCCAACCGGTTAATTTGGCTGCCAGGCGAGCATTTTGCCCATCGCGACCAATCGCCAGGCTGAGCTGGTCTTCCGGCACCACCACCGTAGCAGTCTTCCCGTTCGCAGTGTGGTCGTTCAGATAGACGCCCGTCACGCGCGCTGGGCTGATCGCCTTGGCAATGTAGAGAGCCGGGTCGGCATTCCACTCGATAACATCGATTTTTTCTTCGTGCAATTCCCGCACAATCGCCTGAATGCGGACGCCGCGGATGCCGACGCAAGCGCCCACCGGGTCAATCCCTTGCTGTGTCGCCGCAACAGCTACTTTGGCGCGTTCACCCGGTTCGCGGGCGATGGAACGGATTTCCACCACGCCGTGATAAATCTCGGGAACTTCATTCTCCAACAGGCGCCGTAAAAAGTTGCGGTGCGCCCGGGATAACATGATTTGAGGACCGCGTGAGCCGTCTTTGACTTCGTAAACCAGGGCGCGCACCCGGTCATGAATGCGGAAGCGTTCTCCGGGGATCATTTCCTTGCGGACCATGACCCCTTCCGCCTTCATATCCAGGCCCACGGTTACGCCCTGTGCATTGACTGCCTGAACGATCCCGCTGGCGATTTCACCGAGCTGTTTTTCGTAGTAAGCCAGTTGTGCACTGCGCTCTGCCTCGCGGATGCGCTGCTGGATCACCTGGCGTGCAGTTTGCGCGGCCACCCGCCCAAAATCTTGCGGCGTCGTTTCCATGACGACCAGCTTGCCCAGGTCCGCATCAGCAGTAGTGTTGCGCGCATCCTCCAGGCTCACTTCGGTGCGGGGATCCTCCACCACATCCACGACTTCTTTCTCGGCATAGATGACCACTTTTCCCGTTTCTGGGTCAATTTTAGCTTCCACGTGCTGAGCATTCGAAGCGTTCACCGCACGCCGGTAGGCTGAAACCATAGCGGATTCCAGCGCCTTCAGGATAATCTCCTTGGGGAGCTGTTTCTCTTCTAGAACCTCGTTGAAAGCCAGGGCAAACTCGTTTTTCATCCGTGCACTATCTCCAAAAAACTTAAGACCTGTTATTACGCAGAAAAGTGGGGATCGCCCACTTTTCGTTGATGACGGTAAACTTCCTCTACGTTGAACGTGCCAATTCTATCACGATTCGATCCAAGATGCAAGAAAAGCGGGTGGAACTTCATCCAAATCGCACATACTGATAAGGCGGGTTCCCGATATACAATGCGGTTATAATGATATTTCATCACGAACGCAAAAGGATCAATAATGGGCGAATCATCCTCCTGGTGGCAAGACGGTATTATCTATCAGATCTATCCACGCTCCTTCTGCGATTCCAATGGCGATGGGATCGGCGACCTCCCAGGAATTACCTCCCGCCTGGATTACCTGTCGGAGCTGGGCATCGACGCTATCTGGCTCTCGCCAATCTACCCCAGCCCGAATGTTGATTTCGGTTATGACGTTAGCAATTACACAGCCATTGATCCTGTATACGGATCACTGCAAGACTTTGACGCACTGCTCGAGCAAGCTCACCAACGGGAGGTGCGCATTATCCTGGACCTTGTATTGAACCACACTTCGGATCAGCACCCCTGGTTTCAGGCATCCCGCAGTAGCCGGGATAATCCCTATCGCGACTGGTATATCTGGAGCGATGGGAAACGAGGCGGCCCACCCAATAACTGGGAATCCGTATTTGGTGGGCGTGGTTGGGAATTCGACCCAGCTACACAGCAGTATTATTTTCACATGTTCTACAAAGAACAACCCGATTTGAATTGGAATAACCCCGATGTGCGCCAGGCAATGCTGGGCGTGTTGCGTTTCTGGTTGGAGCGCGGGGTGGATGGCTTTCGCCTGGATGTATTTAACGCATATTTTAAAGATGCGGCTCTGACCGATAATCCCCCCACCCTGGGACTGCGCGGTTTCGATCGCCAGCGCCATATTTATGATATGGACCGCCCCGAGCTGCATCCCTTTCTGCATGAAATGCGGGCTCTGCTAGACGCCTATCCAGGACGTTATGCCGTGGGAGAGACCTTCCTATCCACGCCTGCCAAAGCAGCCGGATACTGTTCCTCCGACCAATTGCACGCGGCGTTCAATTTCGCTATGGCCAAATCACGTTGGAACCCGCAACGATTCCTACGCGCCATCCAGGGTTGGGAAGCAGCGCTCGGACCCGAACGTTGGCCGAACCTCGTTCTGGGCAACCACGACTTGCCCCGTATTGCCACCCGGTATTTTCATAGCCGTCTTGACGAACGTTTGAAGGTCGCCGCAGCGTTATTGCTAACCCTGCGGGGTACTCCATTTATTTACTACGGGGAAGAGATCGGTATGTGCGATATTTCGCTGCGTTACCGGCAGATCCAGGATCGCGTCGGGAAACGCTATTGGCCTTTCAATAAGGGGCGCGATGGCTGTCGTTCGCCCATGCAATGGGACGGCAGTTCCAACGCCGGTTTCACCGGCGGAACTGCCTGGCTGCCGGTACATCCCCAGGCGAATGAGCGGAATGTCCTTGCTGAAGATGCCGACCCTTCCTCGCTTCTGAACTTCTACCGCCGGTTGATCGAGATACGCCGGAAAACGCCAGCGTTGCTGCGCGGCAAATTCACACCCTTGATAGCCAACCATGCCGCCCTGGTTTACCAAAGGGAAGAATTGGACGTAGTCGTGCTGGTTGCGCTCAATTTTTCCAAACAGCCGCAAATGGTCCCCCTGGCCAGCTCGACGCATCAGCGCGCCTGGCGAATGCTGATCTCTAACCGGCGAACTCAGGCGCCTGATCTGACCTCGGGATTGTTGAACCTCAAACCGGATGAGGCTTTGGTGCTGGTGAGCTAGAAATACTTTCCATATTCAGGGATCTTCACTATACTTTTAGGTGATTTCACCATGAAAACCCTGGAGATGCCGTACCTGCCGGGTTATGGAGATGCCAGCGGGGGACCGCTCTGCCGATTCCTGCCACCTGTCCCACCGGGGATCGCGCTTGCCTGGTTGCAAGACAAGCTAAAGCCAGGCGATTGGGTACTTGATCCATTCGGCTCCAGCCCCAATCTGGCGCTGGAGATGGCCCAGGCTGGCTACCGGGTGTTGGTCGCGATAAACAATCCGGTCACCCGCTTCATCCTGGAATTAAGCGCTAGTGCGCCCCAGGCGGGCGAATTCCAGGCGGCCCTGGCGGACCTGGCTTCGGCCCACAAAGGCGTAGAGCGCCTGGAACCGCACATCCAATCCAACTACGAAACGAATTGTGCAAACTGTAGAAAACCAGTCACAGCGCGCGCATTCATCTGGGAACGGCAGGCAAAAGTCCCCTATGCGCGCTTATATACCTGTCCGTACTGCGGGGATGAGGGTGAACGTCCCTGCGATGAAGCGGATCACGAGCGGCTGGCGTCCTTCGCAACAGGCGGCTTACATTTCGCCCGCGCGCTCGAACGGGTTGCCCCTTTGGATGATCCTGCCCGCCCGGACGTAGAAGAGGCGTTGGGGTGTTACCTATCCCGTCCCTTGGTGGTGCTCTTCACATTGATCAATAAACTAGATGGCCTGGCCTTGAGTCCTGAGCGAAAGAAGTTATTAACAGGCTTATTACTGTCGGCTTGTGACCAGGCTACCACCTTGTGGCCGTACCCCACCGGACGCACCCGACCCCGCCAACTGTCGGTGCCTCAACGTTTCCGCGAGAACAACCTGTGGCTCGCTTTGGAAGAGGCGGTCCATGAATGGGCTCGCGCTGGGGCGGCTGCGCCGGTTTGCACCTGGCCTGAACAGCCGCCCGAGAGTGGGGGAATCAGCCTATATCAAGGCCGCATGCGAAACCTGGCTGCCTCCGTCTCGTTTTTCCCCGCCCAAGCCATCCTGACCGCTTTGCCTCGGCCGAACCAGGCATACTGGACCCTATCAGCACTGTGGTCCGGTTGGCTGTGGGGTCGCGAAGCAGTAGCGCCGTTACGCAGAATCCTGGCGCGCCGGCGCTATGATTGGAATTGGCACGCTACCGCATTAGAAGGAGCCTTGAGCATCTTACCAGCTCACCTGGCGCCCGGTACACCTTCCTTCGGGCTTCTGGCCGAATGCGAGCCTCCATTCCTGGCTACCGTTTTGCTTGCCGGTGACCGGGCTGGCTTTTCGCTGCATGGCATTGCTATGCGACCAGACCAAGGCCTGGCCGAAGTGGTTTGGAGCCCGACTCCAAAGGATGAGGCGGGATCGAGCGTATCCCCAGAAGGCATGGCGCGGGCAGCTATTGCCGAACAACTCCGCGGTCGCGGCGAACCGGCCGCGTACGCCACGCTCCACGCGGCGGCGGTAGCCGGGCAGGCAGCCGTGCATGACTTGCGTCTTGCCAACCCTCCCGGTGTAGAACCGCTGACCGCCCTACAAAACCGCCTGCGTGCGGTATTCACCGACCGAACCTTTTTAACCCGTTTTGGAGGAAGTGAACACACCCTGGAAACCGGCCACTTCTGGCTCACAGATAAACCTCTTCCTCTGACTGCGTATTCTGACCGGGTGGAGATGGAACTGGTGCGGTTCTTGATGAAGAATCCGGGATGCACTTTCCAACAAATCGATCAAGCGATGTGCGTTTGTAGTCCAGGTTTCAATAGCCCGTCATTGACCTTCTTAGGTGCAGCCCTGGATTCTTACGGTGTCCAGGATCCACCCGGCAGCGGGCATTGGATCCTACGACCGCAAGATCACCCTCAAGCCCGGCGCGGCGACCTGGCCGAGATCAGTGAGTTGCTGCACAGTTTGGGAACCCGGCTTGGATACGGCACCCACGGGGAGAATCCCCTGGTATGGGATGATGGTCCCGGAAATCCGGCTTACGTGTTTTATTCGACCGCATCCACATTGGTGCAACGGTTTGTCGCCAACAGTCCGTATCCCCCGGAGCGCTGCCTGGTAGTGCTTCCCGGTGGCCGGTCGAACTTGTTGGCATTCAAACAGCACGAAAATCCGTTACTCGACCTGGGCATCAGCCGTGGTTGGCGTTTTCTTAAGTTCCGCCACCTGCGCAGCCTGGTCGATAACCTGCTGCTAACGCGGGAAACCTTCTCGATGCAAGTCGATACTGATCCCCCCGAATACAAACCAACCCAATTGAACATGTTTTAAGGATTTGCC
>JAQTMA010000064.1:0-6029 GCA_028714615.1 Anaerolineaceae bacterium
GTATTAATCGAATGAATTACGGTTACGGAGGTCACATGAATAACCGATATCAGCGCCAGGCATATCTCAGCTTTTTCCTTATCCTGGCGTTCACCCTGGCGAGCTGCAGCTCGAACAACTCACCCCAAGGGCCAGCTTCGGCGCAGTTTCCCACCATAGCACCCATTCCGACGATTCAAGATACCGGATTGCCCACCCGGCCGGCGCCTGCTTCTAGCCCGGCGGTCGCTTCTCCCCCGGTCGCTATTCCCGTAACAAGCAACGCCGCCGTCGCCAGCGCGCCTCCTGTGCCACTGGCTGCGCCAGGCGACTTCGCTAGCTCCATTCGCCAGGTAGCCCAGATGGTCAAGCCGGCTATCGTACAGATCACCAACCAGCAGCTCCAGATCGACCAGTTCAACCGGCCCTTCACCGTTCCGGCGGGGGTCGGATCGGGGGTGATTTACGACGCACGGGGCCACGTCCTGACCAACAACCACGTGGTCGAAGGCGCGCAGAAATTGCTCGTCTCGCTGCCGGACGGGCGCTCTTTCCCGGCCAACATCGTCGGAGCAGACCCGCAATCCGACCTGGCAGTGGTCCAGATCAAGGGGGATAACCTGCCGGTGGCCCAATTGGGCGATTCAACCCAACTGCAGGTGGGCGATTGGGTCGTGGCGATCGGTAACGCCTTGGCGCTGCCCGGTGGCCCGACCGTCAGTGCGGGCGTGGTGAGCGCCTTGGGTCGCAGCGTGCAGGAACCAGGCGGCCAAACCAGTGCTCAGGGACCGCTGCTGTTCGACCTGATCCAAACGGATGCCCCTATCAACCCAGGCAACTCGGGCGGCGCGCTGGTCAATCTGGCCGGGCAGGTGATCGGCATCAACACCCTGGTGGCCGGGCAGGCCGAGCCGGGCGTGCAGGCGCAGGGCATCGGCTTTGCCATCTCCATCGCCACCGCCAAACCGGTTGCAGACGCGCTGGTCGCCAACGGGCGCGTGGTGCATGCTTACCTGGGGATCGAGTACCAGCCGCTCAATCCGGCCATCTCTGCCCAGCTCGGTATCCGGCAGACGCAAGGCGCGATCATCGGGAACGTTGTCCCGGGTTCACCCGCCGATGCGGCCGGCTTGCAGCCGAACGACGTGGTAACGGCCATCGATAACCAACCGCTCAAGGATGAATCCGACCTGGCCAAGATATTGAGCGCTCACAAGCCAGGGGATGTGATCACCCTGAGCGTCGACCGCGGCAATAAGACCGGGCAGGTGAAGGTAACCCTGGGGGAAGCGCCTACGGGGTAGTCCGCTGGTAAACCCGCCCCTGGGAATCCTCATAGATTAACCGCCATTTTTGCTGCCAGGCGGGGGTAGCCAGCGACTCCGGGTAGCTGCCTTCGCCGCCGCCCCACCAGACCGTGCGGAAGATGACGTAGTACTGCGGGGGGACCTCCTGGCCCGTTGTCATGCCGTTGGACAGGACCAGCATGTGGTTGGGCCGATTGGTGAACCCAGGGCCGTACAGGTAGTAAGGCAGACCGTTTTCCACGTGGACGGCGGCATTCTGGATATTTTTATCCACGTAGTCGTAAGCGCTATGATAGCCGCCCGAACCTACCGGGTCGCGGAACTGATCTTCGATGACGATGCGATTGCCCGGGCTGGCGACCATCAGCCCGCGATTGGTATAGACGGTCCAGGCGCTGAAGGCCACCACACCAATGGCCAGCGCCAGCCGCAGAGGGTGAAGCTTTCCTCCAAGGTTGAGCGCCCACCATGTGGGTCGCTCCGCAAGTACCACCAATAGGATGAATACATACCCCAGCAGCGCAATGCCAAAACGCCAGGCAATATTGGTGACGGCCTGGTTGGGATCGCCGCCGAAGTAAGCAGATTCAGGCGTCAGGATAAAGCCGGCAAATAAAGCCGCCAGCGCGAAAGCCTGCGAACGGGAAGGTTTCCGCCACACGATCGCTCCAACAAGGCATACCAGCCCAATCCCGATCACAAATAGCAGGTTCTTCGGGATGGCCGTGTAAAACGCCGGGTTGCCCAGGTTGTTGGCAATGCTCCACTGCTGCATCTGATAGGTGGACTGTGCAAATATCCGCCCCATCACGGCCAGGTTGCGCAGCGCCCACAACCCCCCAGGAAGGATCAACCCCACCGTTCCCAGTAGTAGAGACGCCCCGTTGGGGCGTCTCAGGCTAGGACGTCTCGCACTGGGATGTGTGCCCTGCGCACGACGCCACCATCTTGCGCCCGCTCCAGTCGTGTCCCCCGCCCTCTGTAGAGACGCCCCGCTGGGGCGTCTCCCCCCCGGCGAACTATCCTCCCGGCCCGAGACGCCCCAGCGGGGCGTCTCTACGGTTGGTGAGGTGCCCCAGCGAGGCGTCTCTACGGTTGGTGAGACGCCCCAGCGGGGCGTCTCTACGGTTGGTGAAGGGAGGCACGCCTGGAAAATGACCATCGCCCACAGTGGGGCGGCAACGTACACGCTGTTGGGTTTAATACTGAACGCCAGCATGGTCAGTAAGGCCAACCCCACCAGGTGGAACTGCCTTTGGTTGGCGCGCGGTCCGACCGGCGCATGCAGCACCATGCCCAGCAGGATGGTCCCCAACAGCAGGTCGTTCTTGCCGATCATGTAAACCAGGTCGTTGAAGATCCAGAACGGGTTGCCGCCTTTCAGCATGCGGCCCGAAAACAGAAGCAGGCTGACCAGGAACACCAGCAGCCCGTCTGGCAGGCGGGTATAGCGGCGGCCGAGCAGCCATAAGGTCAGGAACAGGTATAGGGAAATGAAGGCGTGCACGGTACCGAATAATGCCGTGCTGCCGGTCAAGGTTAGCACGAAGGAGAGCAGCGACTCGTACCCATAAGGGTATTCCGCATAAGCGATGGTCAGCGGCCAGGCGCTTCCGGTGCGGTAGAGCTCGATGGCTTTGGGGAAATGATAGGCGGCGGCGTCCCAGTGCAGGGTCTCATTCACCGGCGTAAGCGGCCAGCGAATTAGCGGGATCAAGATCAGCAGCACCAAAATGGCCAGCCCGGCAGCCAATAGCGCCAGGTTCCAAATCGAAGACCCTTCCGCTTCGCGCTGCAGGGCCGGGAAGAACTGCTGCTGGCTAGCGCCTGCGCGGAAATACCCCCAGGCGGCCAGCGTTGCCGCGACCAGGGTGACGGTCCCGACCAGGACCGCCGGGCGATACCAACCGGCCATCCCCAGCACCTGCGCAGTGAAAACCACGCCGTAGAACAACCCGGTCAACAAACCGAATGTAACAATCGGGAGGTCATTCAGGAACAATCTTTTCTTCATCTCAGTAAGGAACACCCCAGTCTAGAATGAAATAGTCGGCAAGTAGCGCGGAGCCTGTCTCGCCCGGGTGGCCTGTTCGAAGGCGTAGGCCAGGCGCAGCAGCACCGGCTCGGACCAGGCCGCCCCGAAGAAAGAGATACCCACCGGCAGCCCGTGGATGAAACCCGCCGGCACGGTGATGTGCGGGTAACCGGCCACTGCAGCCGGCGATGTGCAGCCGCCGTAACCGTAATCCCCGTGGACGTAGTCGATCAACCAGGCCGGTCCGCCCGTTGGGGCGACGAAGGCATCCAGCTTGTGCTCGGCCATGACCGCGTCGATCCCCTCGCTGCGCGCCAGGCGATGGTTGGTCTCTACCGCCTTCCGGTAAGCCTCGTCGGTCAACGGGCCTTTCTCCTGAGCCTGGAGCATGCGCTTTTGACCAAAATACGGCATCACCAGTTCGTGGTTCTTTTCATTGAAGGCAATCAATTCTTCCATTGAATGGACGCGGGCGTCAGGGCCGAGTCTGGACAGGTAGACGTTCAAGTCTGCCTTAAACTCGTAGAGCAGCGCCTCGATTTCGGTCTCGTCCATCGTCTTGACCGAATCGATGTTGGCCGGGTCGATCAGAACAGCGCCGCCCGCTTTCAATCCATCCAGGCACGCTTCCATCAACGCGTCGACTTCCGGGTGGAAGTCGAAGAAGTTTCGCGCCACGCCGATGCGCGCACCTTTCAATCCGTCGGGGTCGAGGAACTGGGTGTAATCGGGATAAGCCTTCCTAGCGCTCTGCGCGGTGGCCGCGTCGTGCAGGTCGACCTCTGCCATTGCGCCCAGCAAAATGGCCGCATCCCGGACGCAGCGCGCCAGAGGGCCCGCCGTGTCTTGGGAGTGGGCGATCGGTATAATTCCGGAGCGGCTGATCAAGCCCAGTGTGGGTTTGATGCCAACTACCCCGTTCGTTTGCGCCGGGCAGGTGATCGAACCGTCCGTCTCGGTGCCGACCGCCGCAGCGCACAGGCCGGCCGCCACTGCCACCGCTGACCCCGAACTCGAGCCGCACGGGCTGCGGTCCAGCGCGTAGGGATTGTGGGTTTGCCCACCCCGGCTGCTCCAGCCGCTGTTCGAGTGGTCGGAGCGGAAATTTGCCCACTCGCTCAAGTTGGCTTTCGCCAGCAGGATCGCTCCGGCTTTGCGCAGCTTGGTGACCAGGCCGGCATCTTGCGCGGCAATCGAGCCTTCCAGCGCCAAAGACCCGGCAGTGGTCATCATGCGGTCTGCCGTATCAATGTTATCTTTCAGCACGATGGGGATACCATGCAGCGGTCCACGCATTTTCCCGGCCTTGCGCTGGCGGTCAAGGCGGGCGGCGATAGCCAGCGCATCGGGGTTGATTTCGATAATGGCATTCAACCCGGGACCCTGCCGGTCGATCGTCTCGATGCGGTCCAGGTAGGCTTCGACCAGGTTGCGGGAAGTCACCACACCGGAAGAAAGCAGTTCCTGAAGTTCAGAGATGGTCCAATCAGGCTGAAATGGGGTCATGGCCTAGCGCCTCTCCATTGAGACTTGTCTCAAACGATACGGGCACGGGTTCGCGCAGCGACTGGGCGGCATGGCAGCCCATTTCTGCGTGCGCCACCAGCTTCTGCACTTGCTCGCAGGGCGAAGGGCTTTTGATCGTCAGCCGGACTGCCACTTGCTGGAATGCGGTCCCCCGGCTGGGTAAACCATACTTCGCAGAAGAGTCGAAGGTCGCACGCACGTCCGCGTGCACGTCCTCCAGGTCCACATCGAATTCTGGCGCGAACTGCGCCACTTGGGAAACCAGTCAAAACACCACCCCTGCCATGAAATGCTCCAGCGGGCTAGGCGCCTGGTCGCTGCCCCCGCGCGAGGGGGGCTCATCGGCGGCAAACTGCCAGCGACCGACCCGCCCTTCGATGTAGGCGTCCTTCACCAGGTGAGCCGTAGCGCGCAGAGTCGCCATCCCGTCCCATTCGCCGTTTTCCAGTTTCTGGCGGGTAGCATCCAGCACTTCTTTACCGTGCTCCAGGTCAACCAGTCCGGGCATAAGAATCTCCTTCGATCGGTTTGCGTTTGGGGATTATATCATTTAAGAAAATACCATCCGCTGATTACGCAAATTATCACGAATATTTTGTATTCGTGATAATTTGCGTAATCAGCGGATGGTATTTTCTCGTTCTACTCCAGACCACCGGCGTTAGTGGTCGGGATGGGCCTCGTGGTCGTTATAAAAACCAGCCACCACGAGCGCCGAGAACAGTAACAATAAGATACCAGAGGCAACCCACATCGCAACCATTCTCCACCTCCTTCTCCGCAGGCGCGACGATGTTTCTATATAATAGTATACGGAACGCGCCTCAAAAAGTTCCTAACAAACCGGTAAGTTTCTAAAAAATTCCTACCAAAACGCACAAACCTCAACTTCCCTCCAAAATGGAGACTCTTTGAGGGCGGAGACAAGGACAGAATCGTGTAGGGTGGGTCGCGAAGCGGGGTTGGAACAAGTCCACCGATAGCCAGAATCATGCCTAACCCGCAACCCACCATCCTGTCTCCATGTAGGGCCCTACATGTCTAATCTTTCGAAGTGTTCTTGTAGCCCAGGCATCCTTGCCTGGGGTTCCTCCACCAAGAACCCCAGGCAAGGATGCCTGGGCTACAAGAACGCATTGTCTTGCTCACTACACTGCTGACATGAACAGTTCTGCTCTTCT